>CAZLCF010000042.1:0-16124 GCA_964557905.1 uncultured Rikenellaceae bacterium
GCCGGCGCAAGCCCTGACACGTTGCGCGAATATTACGACCTGATACCTTTTGAAGCAGCCTTCGCTGCCGGAACGGCCGCAATAATGCCATATTACGGGATCCCGACAGACCAGACGAGCGAGAATGTGGGTTTCAGCTTCAACAAGGATATTATCACAGGAATGTTACGGGACAAATACCATTATGAGGGGGTAATATGTACCGATTGGGGTCTTATAACTGATACCAAAGTCCTTGGGATCATGGTACTTCCTGCACGTGCCAGAGGCATGGAAAAGGCTTCGGAAGAAGAAAGATTGCTGAAGGTCATTGATGCAGGAGTTGACCAGATCGGAGGAGAATTAGTTCCGGAAATGCTGATAAAGCTGGTTAAAGAAGGAAAAGTAAGTGAAGAAAGAATTGATCTTTCTGTTAAAAGACTGCTGAGACTGAAGTTTGCACTTGATCTTTTCGACAATCCATTTGTCGATGCTGATCAGGCTGAAAAGGTTGTTGGGAATCCGGAATTTATGGCTGCAGGCCAGCTGGCACAGAAAAAATCAATTGTTCTGCTCAAGAACGGCCCTCAATCTTCAGGGAACACACTGCCCCTGAAACCGGGCCTTAAAGTCTATATTGAAAATGTTGACCCTTCAGTAGCAGGTAAATATGCGGCGGTAGTGAAAAAGCCTGAAGAGGCTGATTATGCGATTTTACGGCTTAAAGTACCTTCGCAGACTTTGAAAGGAGCAGGACCGATAAGCAGAATATTCTCTTCAGGTGACCTTGATTTCAAGGGAAAAGAATTAGCTGAGATACTTGAAATAGAGAATGCCGTTCCGTCTATTGTGGATATATATCTTGACCGGCCTGCCGTGGTTCCCGAGATTGCAGCTGCAGCAAAGGGATTACTGGTAAATTTCGGGGCAGATGATGAAGCCCTGCTGGACATAATTTTTGGAAAGATGTCCCCGGTTGGAAAGCTTCCGTTTGAGCTGCCTTCGTCAATGGATGCTGTCAGAAAACAGAAAGAGGATATGCCTTATGATTCAGAGAATCCTCTGTTCCCGTTTGGCTTTGGACTGAGTTATTAGCTTTTTATAACCTGATCATTAAGAAGCGGGATTATAGCGCCAAAAACAGCTAACATCCCGGCAAGGGGCAAGGGAAGGGTTAAGTTATATTTTCAAGGTTTTATCAAAAACCCAGTGCACCTCAACAAATAACAAAGGCTGTTTCAATGATTTGAAACAGCCTTTTAGTTAATGAATTACAATTTATTCTCCAATAATTTTTATCAGTTTGCCTGCCTGTACCTGTGAGGTCAGCTCAAGTTCATTAAGCAAAGCCAATTCTGCCATTTGTTCCTGTTTCATTCCATAATAGGTGAAGGCACTGGCAAGCGTCCCTGTGCGGAATACTTTCTTGACCAGTATCTTTTTAGGTTTTACATTGATTTTTGAGGCATCTGTCAGGGTGGAGAAAGTTTTCATGGACGATTCAATAGTGTCGGAGTAGGTGTTGAAATCAGCTTCAGCAGATACACCATGAAAAACATAAATAAGACCTGTGTATTCAATAAAATATGACAGGACCATATTGGTTGATTGTGCACCTGTCGACTGATCCTGTACAACCTGCTTGGATACAGTTGCTAAGGCCGGAAGCCCGTTGACAGATGTTTGCTTTCCTTCCACAAAAGTCAGTCCAAGTTGTTTTAGTATGGAATCTGCAGCTGCCTGGAGTGTTTTCTCTGATGACAGGGTAAAGATCATCAGGGCTTTTTGGTCTGCCGGAGCCATGTTAACCTGGGCCGGTGTATTTTCCAGTGTCCATCCTGCAGGGAAGGAGAATTTAAATTTAAGTGTCGGATGATAGAATATATTTCCTTCAACATAACCCTGCCTTGGGTCTTCTCCGTATATTATACCATCAATCAGCTGAAGATAGTTGTCTCCGTTAATCTTATATGATGGTAGCTTAAGACTGTCCTGCCAGGCTGTTGCCAGCTGGTTTACAGAGTTATAGCGGTCTCCGGGATCGGGGTGTGTTGAAAGGAATGTCGGCACACCTCCTTCGCTTTCAGCCATGTTCATTTTATTCAATACCTGGAAAAAATCAGCCATTTTGTGCGCATCATAACCGATTAATGAAGAGTATTGAACCCCGAGCTGGTCAGCCATACGCTCATCATCACGGCTGAATTTCAGGAAAAGGAGCTGCATGCCCTGCATTGCATACTCCGCGTACTGTGCAAGCCGTTCTGAAGCGATCATTGTGCCTATCAGTATCAGCTGGCCTAATTGCTGTTTAGTCTGCTGACTGGCAGAGTGGCGTGCGGTAACGTGTCCCATTTCATGACCTATCACACCCATCAGCTCTGCTTCGTTATTCAGCTGAGCAAGAATTCCCCGTGTCAGATAGATATATCCTCCCGGGACGGCAAATGCATTGACCACGGGAGAATCTAAAATCTTGATATGATATTCAAGTGTAGGCCGGTGTGAAATCTTCCCCATTTCAGTCGTTCTTCCTTTGATGAACAAAAGCAAATTGTCGCTTTTATATTCACCAAAGGTTGCTATTACCTGCGGATCATATTGACTCCCCAGTGCAAGCTCCTGTTGTTCCGTCATCAGCATAACCTGTCTCTTACCGGTTACCGGATTAATTGCGCACGAAATGACAAGAAGAATTGCTGCCAGTAAGAAAGAGATCTTAACGTAAATGTTCAGTCTTTTCATTTGTTAATAATATTAATGATTGATAATCAATATTTTAAAATTGTAACAGGTTTATTATGTATAGCATATTCAAAGATCATGAAAAAAATGCTTCTTTTTAAATTCAGTTTCCTGAATTTTTAAAATGCTATGTATCAGAATTTATTTTTTTTCTTCTCTTTCATTACTGTTTTGACCATTCTTCCGAATTCCCTGTCCTTTTTCCTTTTTTCTGCGATTGAAGTCCGAAAGCGTTGCTGTTCTCTCTGCATCTTGTTATAGTTGTCAAGAGTATCCTGGTCAATTATACCTTTATCAAGAGCATCTTTTATTGCACATCCTGATTCAATTGTATGTGAGCAATCATGGAATCGGCATTTAAGACTCAGATTGAGGATTTCCTCAAATGTTGATTTAAATCCTTCCATATTTTCAGTGATTCCCAGTTCTCTCATACCGGGTGTATCAATAATTATACTACCGTTTTCAAGTACAAAGAGCTCCCTGTGGTCAGTTATATGTCTTCCTTTTCCAGTGCTCTTGCTGATTGCTCCTGTCTTCAGGGTAATCTTTTTCAGCAGGTTATTTATTAATGTCGTTTTACCTACTCCTGACGATCCGACGACACAATAAGTCTTCCCTCTTTGCAAGAAATCCAGCATCTCATCCAGTCCCTTCCGGGTTATATTGCTGAGAAGAATACATTTTACTGTTCTTCCCCTTGTTTCAAGCTCATTAATTGCCTTTCTTATTTCCTCATCAGTTGAAAGGTCAATTTTGCTGATCAGGAGGACAGGCTCAATACCGGACGAATAACAAATTGTCATATACCTTTCCAGCCGGTTTATACTGAAATTATTATCAATTGACTGAACAATCAGTGCGAAATCAATGTTTGCGGCAATTATTTGTTTTTCACCAAATTTACCGACAGCCTGTCTTTCGAGAATAGATTTCCGGGGCAGCACTCCATGAATAATAGCTATATCCGGATCATAAATAATCATTGTGATCCAGTCGCCGACAGCAGGATAATCTTCCCTTGAACGAGCGGAGAACCTTATATTACCGGTGATTTCTGCATTATACTCCTTATTGCCGGTTGAAACAATATATCTTTCCCTGTGTTCCTGAGTCACCCTTCCGACTATAAAGCCGGACAGATCATTCTTCCGGATGTAATTATCAATTTCTTTGTTATATCCCAGGTCTTTCAATGTCATTTCTTCGTGGGAATTTAGATAATAACAGATAGTTAGTTAGTGCCGGCTGTCAGGGATTCATGAATGTTATCCTTTAAAAGAAAACCTGATTGCTTTCTGATGACAGTTTTCGATACAGGTCCCGCACAGGATACATTCCGTATGATTCATTTTATCGTTTATTACATTTGACTTAACATCAATGTTCATTGGGCATTTCGCATTACAAACATCGCAGCTCTCACATTTTTCAGACTCCGCTTTCAACCGTAAACCTGGAAGTCGAAAGTAATTGCGGATTTTTGTGCCAATTATCATGAACGGCACCTGCCAGCAGATATATTTACATGAAGCAAATTGTCCTAAAATAGCAGTCAGGGGAGCAATTATCAGAATTGCTCCCAATGTCAGTATTAACTTTCTGCTGACAGTAATATCCGACATCCCATAAGTTAGGTCTATCATTTGAAATCCATTGATAATATAACCTGCAGTTATTGCCCCTATCCAGATGATGAAAATGAAATATTTGATATACAGTGCTTTAGAGTTTTTTGATTTCTTTTTAATGAATGTATTCATGATTTCCTGCACACCGCATCCGGGACAAAACCATGAACAATATGCTCTTCCAAAAAATAGTGATAGCAGGAACAAAAAGATAAAAACGATAAAGCTTGCATTAACTACCCCATTATGAGATGCCATTACTATAATCACTGGTGAGAACAATAAATGGAAAATCAACAGCAGATGGAATAATACGGCTGTAGAAATTACTATTGGTTTGCGGATCCGTTGATACTTATTATTATACATTGTTAAAGACTGAACTGTTTTTATTTTGGTTTTGATTTATATGGTTTAAGTCTTGGTATCCACCGCGGAACATTCTTTTTATATTCCAGATATTCATCTCCAAATTTTCTTTTCAGATCAGGTTCTTCATATAATGCAAACCAGATATTGTTAATGATAAAGAATATCACTGCCCATATTAATATGTTTAGTGACCAGACAGCCACCGATTCACCTGTTAATACAATTAAAACTCCGATGATCATCGGATTCCTGACATATCCATATATTCCGTCTGTGATGAATTTTTTCGTGGGGTTCCATGGAGCCAGTGTACCTTTCCCAATCCTTATGAATGTTGTAATTGTTAAAATCATTAAATAAAGACCGGAATAAATTAAAAGAACAGCAATTAACAGAGCCCATTGATATTTTATCGAAATATCTTTTTCAATCCACAATGGTACTAAAATCAATACTATCACCGGAAGGATAAAAGAGGATATTTGTTTAACTGCGTTTTTCATTCTATTTCAGGTTGCGATAATCTTCTGCAATTCATCAGATTCAAAAATTACTTTTTCTTCAGGGAATTGAGCTGTTTTTATCATAGCCCGGGCTACATTGCGGGCATGCATACCCTTATATTTTCTTAAAGGACCGGCAAAAAGCCAGCTGAAAATATTCATAAAAATGGTTGCTGTCTTTTCACTGAAGCGCACATTATCACGGTTTCCCATAAGCAACGAGGGACGAACAATTTTCAGGTTCCCTGAATAATTCTCTCTAACTGCTTTTTCCATTTCCCCCTTGGTCCTCAGGTAAAAGCTAGATGAACGAATACTGGCTCCTATTGATGATATAACCACCAGACTGGGGACTGACAGTAATTCCGCTAATTGTGCTATTTGTACCGGGATATCCAGGTCGACCTGGCGGAATTTTTCTTTTGAACCTGCGATTTTCATTGTAGTGCCTATACAGCAAAAATAAATTGCTGCATTCAGCTTATCCTTAAACTGCATCAATTGTGAATAACCTTCCATCTGATAAATTTCCAGCTTCGGATGTGAGACTGACAATTCCCTCCTGGCTACAGCGGTTACTTTATCAAAATCATTATGTGCAAGCAGTTCATTGATAAGCTCTCCGCCCACAAGACCTGTTGATCCGAACACAACTGCTGTTTTCCTGCTTCTTGCATCTATCATAGTTTCTTTTATAAAATTAGTCTTATTATCAGTGTATTTTTCCCGATCATTTCTGTACTTATCTGCCAGCCTCATTTTCAGATTGCCATATTCCCGGGCTTTCTCTGGATTCTTAATAAGATAATCACGAAATACAGGTTCATCCCAGTTACCGGGATATCTTATATGAACATGACAGGTTTGTCCTTTGATCCCTTCAGCAGAATAACCTTTAGCAAACATCATATGAGGCGGAGGATTTTCAGGTTTTAGGATATATTGATATCCGATATCTTTTAAATGCTTGATTAATAAGTCTTTATTGATTTCGCTGCGGATCTCTACCAAAATATCGATTGTAGGTTTTGCACATAATCCGGGGACAGCGGTGCTCCCTATGTGTTCAATACTGTAAATGTTATTATTTTCGATTGCTTCCCTGATAGATTGTTCTTCCAGGTGATACAGATTTTCCCACTCAGGATTATACTCGACTAGAAATACAGGGAAGAGTTTTCCTAATTCTTCTGTTGTTAGGTCATTAAGATTTTCAGACATTTTTATTTATTATCCAGAAATGTTTGCCCCATGTTTTATCGCTGTTTCATCTTCCATTTAAAAGATAAAATTGCAAGCAGGATCAAAATGATTGAATAGGTGAGTACCCAGTAAAAGTTACTCTGGATATCCGAAAACGAAGAACCTGACAATAAATATTTTGATGCATCCACAGCATGTGCAAATGGGAGTGCATAACCTATAGTTTCAAAAATGCCATCCATTTCTTTCAAAGGAGCCCATGCTCCGCAGAAAAGCCCGATTACTGTAACCAGAACAGAACCAAATGCAGTAACCTGGCTCATTGTTAAAAGAGTCCCCATTATCATTCCTATACTGATACAGATAATGAAGGCAAGCAGGAAGATTACCGAGGAAAGCATGATGTTAACATAACTGGCTCCCATTATTACTCCGACAATGAGGCAGATTACTGTCTGAATCAGAGCAATAGGTATAAAGGGTAATAAATAAGCAAAAATAAAATCAGAAGAGGTGAGAGGTGCCGTAAAAAGGCGAGTTAAGAAGGAACTTTCCCTGTCTTTTACCATTAAAACGGCTGAGAACATTATTAAAAAGGCAAAGCTGAAGATGATTACCCCGGGTGTCATCCATTCAGGAGAAAAATAGGGGAGTTGCACTCTTTTATAAATAGATGAAAAGAGTACAAGCATTGTTACCGGAAGTGCCAGACCCAGAATAACTGATACAGGGTCCCGGTATACTTCCTTAAGATTCCGGCTTGCAAGGCTAAAGAGTTTCATCTTTCACCTCCTTCCCTGTAAGTTTAAGAAAAACATCATTTAAAGTAGGTTCGAGATATTGTATGCTATCGATCCTGATATTATTTGAACGCAAAAGGTCATTAATCATATTAAAATCTATTTCCGTAGCTCTTATTTCCACTCCGCTTAACGTTTTGATCACTTCCCATCCCGGTTTTCTCACATCATTGAAAAGTTCGACGGAAATATTATCCGCTGAGATTTTGAGAGTTCTGGTAGTGCTGTATTTGTTTTTCAGTTCAGCTGAAGTGCCCTGAGCGATTATTTTTGCCTGGTCCAGAATAGCTATATTGTCGGCCAGAGCATCAGCCTCCTCCAGATAATGAGTTGTCAGAAGGATAGTTTTTTCTCTTTTAAGTTTCTCTATGTAATTCCAGACTGATTTCCTGGCATGAGGATCGAGACCTAAAGTTGGTTCATCGAGAAATAAAACCTGAGGATCAGACATTAAAGCCATAGCAATACTTAATCTTCTTTGCATACCGCCTGACAGTTTTCGTGCCTGGTCCTTTCTGTCCTCCAGTTCCATCAAATGCATAAGGTCTTTTGCTCTTTTTACTGAAAGATCTCGTTTCAGGCCAAAAACTCCTCCCATTAAGAGCAGGTTTTCACGGGTTGTAAGATGACCTGCGATTGCGGTTTCCTGGGGAGAAACACCAATGATTTCCTTTATTTTAAAAGGATTTTTACTGATTTCATTCCCCATTACCGTTGCTGATCCTGATGTGGGAATTAACAGGCAACAGAGCATTTTAATAGTCGTTGTTTTTCCGGCTCCGTTTGTCCCAAGCAACGAAAAAATCTCACCATGCTTAATTTCGATATTCAAAGCGTTAACCGCAATCCTGTTACCGAACTTTTTGGTTAATTCAAAAGTCTTAATGGCAACATTATTTATTTCTATCATGTATTTGAATGGTTTTGTTATATTCGCTGGTAAAGATAATATGAACTTATTAATAAGAAATTTGTTTATATTTAAATATTACTGAATAAACATGAATATTAAAAAATCGTTTGGTATGGCAGCATTGGCAGCAATAGCATTGATTACACTTAGATCATGTGCCACTATTCCGTATGGAGCTGTGGCAGTGAAACCGTTTGATAAAAATAAGTACTTAGGCAAATGGTACGAAATTGCCCGCATGGATTTTCGTTTTGAACGTAATCTGAACAATGTCACTGCAAATTATTCTGTCAACGATAATGGCAGTATTAAAGTGGATAATCGTGGTTTCGATTATATAATAAAGGAATGGAAACAAGCCATTGGTAAGGCAAAATTGGCAGGGGATCCGGATGAAGGCAGACTAAAAGTGTCCTTCTTTGGTCCATTTTACTCTGGTTATAATGTAATTGCATTGGACGAAGATTACAAATATGCCCTTGTAGCAGGACAAAACCTTGATTACCTCTGGTTACTGTCTCGTGAGACAACAATGCCTGAAGACATAAAACAATCTTATCTTAAAATAGCAAAGGATTTAGGTTATGATACTTCTGTTCTGGTTTGGACAGAACATGAAAATAAATAATGAGTCAGGTGCTGATTTGATCAAGGATTAATTTACATGAGGTCAGGTAATCAGTTTCCGATACTTTAAATATGATAGTATTTGTAAGTCCCCATTTTTCAATCACTTCCCTGATCAGAGTATCACGAACGGTGATCAGAATGTGATTTTTTGATGCCTTAATTAATTCCTGTAAACATCCCGACCAGCCTTTATTATCGAGTTCCAGCATACCGATTTCATCAATAACAACTAATTTTTTATCAAACAGCCTTTCAGGATTTAAGATAGCTGCCCCCATTTCTATTCCTTTGGGATTAATCCGGAATTTCCCGATTTTCTCCGTCCATGCCTCTTCGTCCTGCCTGAGGAAAATCTCTGTTTTACCGTTTTCAATATCAACAAGATTATAGCCTCCTGTCACTGTTTCTTGCATTACTCTTGCCGATAATATCCCTCCAACAGCGACGTTATGTATTTTGAGTTCATCAGTTATTTTTTTCGTAAAGGTCGTTTTCCCTTCACTCCTGGAACCACTGACAATAAATACTCTTTGAACAAATTCCTCTTTTTTCTTTAATTCGGACAGTTTACTGTTTGCATGTGAAATGACATTGTAAAAGACTGAAACAGGATTTCTGACCAGGCTCTTAAAATCAGGAATACTGGCAATAAAATCAGGCAGACTCTCAGCTGAAAGCTCCAGTGCCAGCGGCAGATGCTTAAAAGAAGTCTTGTGGAAGAAATCCCTGATCCTGGGATTATATAATTCGTTCCCGATTCCAGCAAAACCTACAATTATTATTGCAGCCCTGAAATTCATCTGAATCCCTGTAAGCAGTCCGTTTACCAGGGCATTCTCTCCTTCCTGTGCTGTCGAAAAGGCAAATGCTGTTATCAATGTAATCAGTACAAACACTATCCAGAATTTTGGTCGTGATATTTTGCGCAAGGCACTTTTATACCTGAATGACCATATAACAATAATGGCTGTGATTGATATGCTCCAGACTATCCATGACGTTAGGTTCATTAATATGAATGATCCGATTATCAGTAATATATCAGTGAAAAGCCAGGCAATGGAATAAGTAAAATCCTTTTTTGTATTGTTCGTCGGTACCGAAGCAGACCTGTATTCAGCACCGGATAATACTGCAGGCGGCTGAGTCAGCATTTTCCGGCCGACTTTTATCCCTATTACGGCGGCAAAAAGTCCAAATAAGGCGTATAATACCAATAAGATGATTATTGGCAGCCAGACAATATCAGTCTGAAGATTCAGCTGTTTCTGTGCAAATTTCAGCAGGTCGGTATAAACCCCGACGAAATCTGATCCATAGAAAATAATATATTTTGCGATTTTCTGGAACAGATTCCACGACATGGCGGCCATTGCGCCAATCATGTAGGCTGCAAATGTTCTGCCCAGCAATCTGACAAAGAGTTCAAGCAGGAGGGCTTCAGTAAAAATGGCGATCATAGGTCCGAAGATCACGGCGCTTGGTGACATCGTTTTCATGATGGCGCAGATTAATCCTGCCCGCCAAAAAATACCTTTCTCAGTCCATGTATAGCTGATTGAAATAAGTATTATTATACCAATCGCCGTTAAAATGTTGCCGCTGAAAGGTATACGGAGATTATGAAGGAAACTGCCAAGAACAATTTCTGATGCTGCCCAGATTGTTCCGATAATTGATGCCTTAATCCATTTCTCGGTTAATTCATACTTCATAATCTCTTATAATACAGATCTTTTGAGCGCAATATTCAAATAAGTGGAAGCCGCTGCCTGCTTCGCCGATAACATCAAATAATATATCAGGCTTTGTAATTCGTGTGGCTCCGATAATATTTACCTTGTTGGCAAACAGAATATCAGGAATGACGCTGCCTGACGGTCCTGTAACAATAACGACTGCTTTTTCAGGAACAGCAGCCAGTAAATTGTCAATAGTATTATTTACAAGTGTTAAGCCGGTTATTATTATAATATCAGAATCAGGAAAAACTTTATTATAATCATTTGCCGGAATATAGAATTGTTGTTGTTCCTCATTCAGGGCATTTTCATTCAGCTCAAGAACATATAATCTGTTTTCTGTTTCAGAAATTCTTCTGATATAAGATTGAAAGGCACCAACAATTGTTATTGTCTTCTTGGTGCTTAAATCCAGGAGATCAACAGGATCACAGTTTTCCAGGATTTTATAATTGCCGGATGATATAATATTGGAGGAAATTGCATTCAGAACAGCAATTTTCAAAGTCGTTATTGTATTGGATTCTTTTTCTGTTTCAAACAAGTCACAAACCCTTTGTCCTCTTATTTTCAAAGGTGTAAAGTCCCCGAAATCACGCTTGCTTTTTGTACAATGCGGATAATTATCAACAAAAGTGGCTGATGTTCCGCAACTGCCGTCAGAAAGCCGTACTGCAGTGAGAAATAATCCTATCCGGACATCGGCAATGGTAAGTTCTTCTATCTTGTCCCAGTATTTGCTTTTGAGCAAATCTAGAGTCTGTTCAATGATCATAAATTTCTCTTTAAGGTCAAATCTTTATTGATGTTATGAAAAAGTCCAGGCTAAGATAAATACAATTTTTCGAGCATTTCTAATCGGGACTCATTGTAAGGACCGGATTAGAGGAATAAATCAAACTTTTTTTAAATCCAGCCTCACATAAAATGGAAGGTTCCCAAGTTCAATCTGCTGTATGGAATAACTGTTTTTGAATTTGGTTTGTTTCAATATCTGTTCATGCTCTGAAATTGAATATGTCATCCTCAGCTGTTTCCTAAGGAAAAATTTTGATAATGTCTTCCTGACCAGATTATATCCTTTAAGATTTTCCCTCAATCTGGAACTAACCAATTCCCTGTCGTAATCCTTATGTGTTTCGAATATATAAGCTGTTTTGCCGGATTTCAGGATTCTGAAAATTTC
This sequence comes from uncultured Rikenellaceae bacterium, assembly GCA_964557905.1. GTDB lineage: Bacteria > Bacteroidota > Bacteroidia > Bacteroidales > VadinHA17 > LD21. The sequence continues at coordinate 11,705 of CAZLCF010000042.1, forward strand.
ATCAATTCCATCAATAGGATTGTCCCAGTTATAATAGCTTCCTGTACTTACAATGCAATCAAAAAAATCGTCATGGTAATCAGTATGATTAATATTCCCGATTCGCAGATCCACATTTGTTATATTGCTGAGGTTTTGTTTTGCAACATCAAGCATAGACGGTGATATATCAAGTCCATATAATTCAACCTGAGGAATTCTTTTATTGATTTCACGAAGTAACCGGCCGGGTCCGGTTCCGATATCCAATAGCCTGCCTTGTTTTAATATGTTGCCGATAAAAACCGAGATCTCTTCGAAGGATTTATTCACTCCCCTGACGCTGGTCAGGTTGTCATATAACCTTGCAGCAAAGGAAGGCATATTTATGTATTGTTTTTCTCCCCGTGTTTTCATGGTTGTTCTGATCTTTTACATTTGTTATTTCTGGTTTTTCAATGCGTTATTAATAAAGTCCATTAGCTTTTGCTTGTCAAGTTTTCCATTTGTTCTGACTCCGCTGCACACATCAACAGCAAACGGTTGCACTTCTTCAATGGCTTGTCTTACATTTTCCGGAGTCAATCCGCCAGCTAAAAAAACCGGACATCGGGAGTTATCCCTTATCTTCCGGCTTAGTTTCCAGTTATGAACTCTGCCGGTTCCCCCGAGTTCCTTTATTTTAAGATTGGGATTGCCGCTGTCAAGAAGTAATGCGTCAACACTGTCAGATATTTTGATTGCAAGATTTACTGATTTTTCATCAATCACATGTATTACCTGTACAATTTTAACCGATGGCAGGGCAGATTTCAATTGAGAGTATGTCCCATCAGAGAGCAGGTCAACTAATTGAATTGTGTTTGTCCGGGTTCGTTCGTGATGTTTTATTATCTCATTTACAGAGATTTCACTGGTCAGGAGGAAAGTCCCGACAGGAGGGGGAACTGTCAGGGCAATTTGCCTGATCAGGTCATCCGGGATAGGTCCGGGTCCGCTGGGCATCCTGCCTACCAGGCCGATCGCGGAGGCTCCTGATTCAACAGCGATCTTTGCTTCATTTATACTGCTGATGCAACATATCTTGATCCGAAGTTTCATTTGGTCTTTAAGATTTCTTACTTTCCAGTGCGATCAGATCATTTTATTCCCAGACTTTTCTTAAGCTTTCCTACAGCAATAATCAACGCCTGGCATTCCAGAGACATCTCTTTCAATCTTTTTCTTAATTCTTTGAGACATAATTCATCACCGGATTCGCCAAGGTGATTAACAGCATTGATCCTGACTTCGATATCCTCATTATCAAGTTGCCTGAGGAAATTATTTATTAAGTGGTCTTCCATTATATGGCTTTTATAAGTTGAATCAATTACCTCTATTATCGGTCCTGTATTTTTAACTTCAAATTTATATCAGATTTCTATCATGTCATCTATTGATTTCCATCCCGGCTTATTTTTATTAACCATTCTTCTTTCAGTTCCTTCATAGTCTTCCCTGCAAATTCTTCAATTGTCTTAAGCTCATTTTTATATTCAGAAAATGTCTTAATTATTTTATCCGGCCCATAAGTCTCCGCCAGGTATTTCGTAAATGAGCAGGAACAGTTATAGAATGTCGGAGCATATTCTCTTCTTTTCCTGGTAAAAAGCTTAATCATGATTCCGGTTTCTCCAATATATTTAAGAATATACGGGCCGTTTTCTTTTTTTAGACTAATGTTACAAACTGAGTCTATTGCATTATAACCGCCACTTTCAAACAGATCAGCCTTAGGCAGTTGATTATCATAAGAAATCTTCATGGCAATATATTCTGCTATACCCTCGGTAAACCACATTGGCATTTTAAAATAGTTCATTATATTGGATTTTGGCATCCAATTCCCTTTTTCTGACCGAAGCAGGATATGAATCGTCTCATGCAACCAGGGGGATTGATTATTCTGAGCACGCGCTACAGGGATGAATATATCTCCCGATTTTGAAGTACTTGACATAAAATTGCCCGGGCAGAAATAGTAAGTAAGCTGCTTATTAATAAAAATCTGCCACTCAAACGGGCCATCCATGAATTTATCAGCCAGTTTTATCCCTAAATTTATGGTGTCCGCTATTTCGTTCATGCGATTTTCAGGGATGGAGCCCTTTGGAAAATAGGCAATGACTCTGTTTCGGTTAATTACGACTCCATCTGTTTTGAGAGAATTGATCGTTTCATCATCTGAACACGATATTACAATAAGTAATATTCCAATCAGGGCGAGAACTTTTTTCATATGGTGGTTAATAAAGGTTATGGGCACTGGAGATTTGATTTACAGACTCTTATCTAAAATAATTGATCCAGGTTAAATCCCGAATATACCATGATAAAAGCAATTGTATCATAGAGTCCGTGAGTTAATATGCAAGGCCATAAATTTTGTTTGCTGTATAAATAGATCAAACCAAAACAAAAACCCGTCAGACCGGTAAGGATCATTCCCGTAATACCCTGATAGGTATGACCAAAGCCGACCAGAACCGAAGTGACCAATAATGACAAAAACCATTTCATGCTGTCATTAAAATAGTCCGGGAAGAGCTTATAAAAGGTATTCATTAAGAATCCACGGAAAAGCATTTCCTCGCCAAAAGCTGCAAAAATCCATACTATAACTAATCCGATCGCTAAAGATGAAAGATTACCTTCAAGAGCTTTGAATGCTTCCAGATCCGGTTCCATGTCAGTCAAGGAAGTTATAATGTGGCGAAGTATATAAGCGACCGGAATTAATATAACAATTGCGACTAATACGATTAAAAACACCTTTTTTAAATTTGATGACCTTTTTAATCCGACATCAGACCAGTTCAGTTGCTGGAATTTCAAACCTATCCATGATAAAGCCACATTGAATAATACCCCCATTAACAATAAGTTTCCTGATTTTAAGAATATTGCTGATGGAAGAAGTACAACAACTATTTGCAGTAATATTCCTTTCCGGCTCTTCCAGAAAGATAAGGCTTGTTCATTTTTTTTGAGCAAAAACATTTTATGGATTATAATTGTCTGCTAATAGAGAGATACTTTCTTACTTAATTTTCCGCATCAGCCATTTCATTAACCAGTCCCGTCCCTTCATGCCGTCAAGCTCCAGTCGCAATTTGAGCCTTCATTTGCCGCTTTATCAGACAGCTTGTCAATAACGGAAAGATTATACGACTTATCACCGCTTTTGTTTTCAAATTGTGCCGTGGAAATTTTCAGTTTGTCCATTTCAATTCTTTTTAATTGCTGCTGACGGCAAGACAATAAATAGTTGATCCTTATTAAATCGATTTTTATTATGTTTTCTTGGGTTGGATATTTACCGGAACCAAAATAAGTCTCTGGTAAATCCAGCTAAAAATTAAATTCAATATTTCTTGTTGTTTTATTCTCATCCACTTCTTCATATTGTATGCTGCAGCGGCCAGTAATGTGTTGATTTGGTCTCCTGCTGTGCCGCTGAGATAATTTCTGATCATCCTGTGATCATGTTTCAGGTGTGATATAAGTCCCTCTATTCCTGCTCTTGACCGACATTGCTCCTCCCGTTAACTCCTTTACTTGTTCCAGCTGTGGCTTTAAAGTGTGCCCGTCATATGCATTCCCTTCCACAGCAATTGCCCCAACAATGATTCCTGATTTCCTGGTATATGCAAATGAACTCTTGTTCCCAAACTCATACTGCTTATGCTCTTTCCCTTTCGAGATACAAAGCACCTCCGGTTCATGGATGCTGTAAATCTTGTTGCTATCATCTCTTTGTTGTGTCAGTACCCTGTACAAAACATCAAATTCCTGCATGTATGACTTTGGTATCGGACTAAGCTGCTTTACAACGTCCTGGTAAATTTTAAACGCTATCCTGTGAAGCTTCTTCTGTGCTTTTATATGTCGCTTCATATTCTTTGGCTTGCGTGCAAATCTCAACTGGTGTTTTAACTTTTTTATCTCCCTGCCAAAGGTGCGTTTTAGGGTTATGTCTTCCGTTTTTGCTATTCTTTTACAATGTTCAATAACCTTCTCTATCAGCTTCCGGTCAGTTGGGAATGTAATGTTTTTCTCCTGGACCGTGGTATCAACCTGAACCTCTTTTACTTCCCTGCGGATAAAGTCCCTGTCAAAGAGATCTATGCTGGCTTTGAAGATCTTCTCCATCCCTTCAGGTCCGATCCGGTGGCGGAAGTGTACAAAGTCGCTCGGATCAAACGGAAGCTTATATTGAAAATAAATTTCACCACAAAAGTGCTGCCAGTATGGATTTTCAAGATACCTCTCAACAACCGTCTCATCTCCCAGATTATACATCTGCTTTAACAACAGAAGACCTACAATTGTCCTGATGGGAACCGAAGGATGTCCAACCTTTCCATAGAGTGCAGCAAATTCCTTTTCCAATCCGTCC
>CAZLCF010000043.1:0-15878 GCA_964557905.1 uncultured Rikenellaceae bacterium
CCTGGTCCCGGGAAATTGCACAGGCAATTGTGTTTACATCACCATTTCTTTGTTATGCCGATCACCCTGAAAATTACTTGAAAAATCCGGCAATGGATATTATAAAGGCTATTCCTTCAACCTGGGACGAGACTATTGTCCTTCAGAATAGTGAATTAGGAAAATGTGCTGCGTTTGCCCGACGTAGCGGAGATATATGGTTTATTGGAATAATAAATGGCGGTGAAAGAAAAAATATAGATATTCCTCTGAGTTTTTTACCAGGAGGCACTTATACGATGACTGCCTATGAGGATGATCCGGATCGGGATGATGGTATTGTTCAACACGTAAGTACGGTTAGCCAATCTGACAGTATAAAACTAACAATAAGGCCAAAAGGAGGATTTGTAGCGGAGTTAACCAAGATATAAGTGACTCAGACCCTCAATTTGTTATAAATATCAATATTCAGAAAAACCAAATGAAATCCCTTATTTGTTCTTAATATAATTGATGAATTAGTTTTGTCTGTCTCTTCAAGTAAATTTACATTGCCATCCTGCTGTTCTGGTCTTCACCGCCCCTTGAGAGGTCAACGCCGTCGTTTTTAAGTACTTCCTGGATTGTTTTTACCTTCAGCTCCCTGGGAATCTTCCTCAACTTATATGAAAGAGCTGCAGCAACACCCGCAGCATGGCCGGTTGCAAAACAATTACCCATGCTCTTTCCGGCAGATAATCCTGCATGGTCTGTTGAAATGCAGCGTCCCGCCGCAAGTAGTCCATCTATTTTTTCTGGTACTATTGCGCGATAAGGGACCTGGTGTATCTTCATCTGGCTGATTTTCACGTAGCCAATATCCAGCCACCCGCTTCGCCAGGCAATCACATCATCAAAACGGCTGCCTTTTATTGCATCTTCTTCGGTCAGGATATATTCTCCTTTAATCCTTCTCGATTCACGCACGCCTATCTGATTGGATGCTCCGACGATTTCACATCCATTCATCTCCCCTTCACCGAATTCCCTCATTGCCTCAACCATCTGTACCACTTGTCTGCGGCTCAAACATTCTGCCTTTGAAAATTGAACGGGATCGGTTACATCAAAATTTCCTAAATCTCTGGTACCAGAGTGGTTAACATAAAAATGATGACAATTTGATACTTTCATCAAAATAAAGCTTCCCTGGCCCCCGGGAAGTAAAGGATATTTGGACCTGGCATTTTTGTAAATCCCTGACGTGTCCCTTTGAGTATAGTTTTTGACATTACTAATATTAAAAAGCAGAGTCTGAGGTGAGAGATTTCCGGTCTCAATCAAGGTTGGAGCGCCGGCAAAATAAGCTATGTCAGCATCACCCGTACAATCCACAATAACGTCGGCCAGGATCTCCACAAGCCCGGATTTTGTAGAGATCAATACACCTGTGATCTTGTTACCCCGGGTTATAGCATCGACAGCTTTTGCATGAACAAGATAGTTGCAACCAACCTCTTCCAGGGCATCCAGAATAGCTACTTTAAGATATTCTGCATTAACGAAAAACTGATGAGTACTAATCCTGACTGCCTGCTCTCCATAATTCTGAAGCTTCTGCAACAGCAATTCATGAACGAAACCGCGGGGCTTTTCATCGGGCCTCATCTGGTTGAGGCACATCCCGACACTCCATGAAGCAACTCCACCGAAAAATCCATAATTCTCAATCAGTAATGTCTGGACTCCTGCTTTTGCAGCACCAATTGCCGCTCCTATCCCCGCAGGTCCGCCTCCCACAACCAATACGGTTGTTTTAATAGTATTCGATCTTTTCTTTCTGATTATCTCAGGGGACTGAGTGATTTGTCCTCCGATACTACTTAACCCTAAGAGTGACACACCTGTTGTTGTTAAAAATTTTCTTCGTTTCATTTTATGTTATATTGTACTAAAGATCAGGATTGTCCAAAATAAGTAAAAGTGAAAAAAATGAGCGGTTGAAAAACTTAGCAATTTCAGTTAAATTTATTATTCTCACAAAACCAACCGCTCATGAAGACAAATTTATCCATTTTCTCCCAGATTATCAGAATAATTACCAGGGGTATTATTCATAAAAATGTTGAACTTTAAAATATCTTTTCGGAATATTATTTGGATTAATAAAAACACGATACAATGCGAATAAAAATAATTGTTCTGATTTGTTTTAGTCTGGTTGTCCAGTCGCTCTGTTCCCAAAATAAAAACGAAGGAATTATACAGGATGAAATGAGCTGGTGGTATAACATACCTGCAACTAAATACTGGGAAGGACTCCCCATTGGGACCGGACGGTTTGCAGGAATGGTACTGGGCAAAACGTTGAATGAAGTTATCCCTTTTAATGATGAAACATTGTGGACCGGGGGGCCTTATAATCCAAATAACCCGGATGGTCCTGAAATCGTAAAGAATATTCGAAAGTATGTGTTGGAAAAAAACTGGGTAGCTGCCAATAAAGAAGCTGAAAAACTTTCCAGCAGGCCAATGAGTGTGCAATATTACCAGCCAATGGGACGTCTGAATGTTCAATTTCCCGGACATGACGAGGATAAAGTGGTAAAATATATCAGAAAGTTAAGCATGGACAGTGCTTTGGTTACTGTTTCATATCAACTGGGCGGCGTGGATTATAAAAGGGAAGTATTTGCCAGTTATCCTGATCAGGTGATTGTAATGAGGTTAACATCCAGCAAGAAAGGTGCAATTGATATTAATGTATGGTTATCCAGTCTTCAACCGTCAGCAACTACCCGTTTGGAGCAGAATGTCATCGTGATGGAGGGTACAACCATTGAGAATACTACAAACCCATTTAACTTAAGAATATTACCTGCACAAATGAAATGGCAATCGAGGGTGAAAATAATTCAGGAAGGGGGAAGTGTGAAAAAAGATTCAGTGGAGAACATGAATATAGTTATGGTTAAAAATGCTGATGCAGTTACTTTAATCTTAGCAGGAGCCACGAATTGGAAGAACTGGAATGACGTTTCAGAAGATGAAAAGGAAAAATGTAATGAATATATTTCCAAAGCATCGCAATACACTTTTACCCAGCTTAAAGAACGACATATTAAAGACTATTTTCCATTATTTCATTCCTGTAAAATTGACTTGGGTAAAAATGAAAATTCAAAGTTATCAACAACTGAAAGGATGGATAAGTTAAGAGCCGGAGAAAACGATCCGCTTTATGTATCACAATATTTTCAATATGGCCGATATCTTTTGCTCGCAGGGGCCAGGGAAAATACTCTGGCTTTTAATAACCACAACATTTGGCTGGATGATATGGAAGGACGGTGGAGAGGCAGATGGACATTAAACATTAATATTGAAGAATGCTATTGGCCTGTTGAAAGTACGAATCTTCCGAATATCAATGAATCATTGCTGTTATTTGTTGAGAATTTATCCAGAGCCGGGACGCGGACAGCTAAAGAGCTGTACGGTTGCCGGGGTTGGGCTGCTCACCATGGGACAGACATATGGTTTAACACAGCGCCAACCGATGGAAATCCTCAGTATGCTTCATGGCCGATGGGAGGAGCCTGGCTTATGCAGCAATTATTTGATCATTATGAATATACTCGCGATACTTCATACCTGAAAAGGATTTATCCATTACTAAAAGGGGCCACCGAATTTTTTCTCGATTTCCTGATGACAGATCCTGAAACAGGATGGCTTGTTACATGCCCGTCAACTACCCCTGAAAACAGCTTTCTTACTGATAGAGAAGAAGTTTGTTCTGTTTCATTGGGAACATCTATGGACAATCAGCTCATCCGCGATCTCTTTCGTAATTGTATCACAGCATGCAAAGTACTAAACAGAGACAGTGATATGACACAAAAACTTGAAGCTGATTTAGTGAAGTTGCCTCCGCATCAGATTGGGCGCTATGGACAATTGCAGGAATGGATGTATGACTTTAGAGAAGCAGAGCCCACTCACCGGCATTTATCACACCTTTTTGCAGTATATCCGGATGATGATATCACATTACGTAAAACGCCGGAACTGGCAAAAGCAGTCGATGTTGTACTTGAAAGACGAGGGGATATAAATCTCGGTTGGTCTGGCGCATGGAAAATAAATCTTCATGCAAGATTGGATGAGCCACAATCAGCATACGATATCCTTAAGAATATGCTAACAGATGTGAGTCTACATCCAAGGGAAGAAGATAGCCGCATTACGCCTTCTTTTGAAGGAAATCAGGCAATCCAGGGAGTAACTGCCGGTATTGCAGAAATGTTAATGCAAAGCCATTCTTCAGAAATATCACTTTTGCCTGCTTTGCCTGATGAATGGAAAGACGGCGGTATCCAGGGACTTGCCGCAAGAGATGGCTATAAAGTGACTATCTTTTGGCATGATGGTAAGTTAACCAATGCATTTATAGATTCCAGGTTCAACAGCAAATGTAGAATTCGAACAAAAACCAGTGCAAAAATACTCTCTGACGGGAAAGAATTAAAAACATACAGTCCTGAATTAAATGTATTGGAATTTAATGCAGAAGCAGGAAAATCGTACGAGGTTGTCAGTTTAATTGATTAGCTAAAAAGGCTGTGTATAAATATATGAGTATAAGTTACCAGCATTATCCATGAATTCCCGAAAAAGATATTCTGTGATATTTCTCAAAATATCAAATTATGCACCATTATTCTTAGCAATGAAACAGGCAACACCTTTATGATCATTTTGCTAGCAAAATACTGTTAGTCATCTATTCAGTCGGTTCAAAAATAATTCTGCGATAGCCGGTTAGATTCGGTGAACCGGTATCCGTCACTTCACATATAACATGGAAACTCATTCCTTCGGAATTGGACGGCACATTTATAATGGGATCTATAATCAATTAACTAAAAAAACTGCGAAATCAGTGAAAATCCCTTCTCCCCGATTTCGCAGAACAAAACCCACCTAATTAACCAACCTTCCTGTACTAACCTAATGCCAAACCTTATTTCATAAAAGATATAATCCTTTTTGCCTAAATACCATTTATCACAATTGTTTCATCTTTAGCAGGACTGTAATTTGTTGTTTTTCCGTTAGCCCTGACCACACATGGATTACCAAGCATTGACTTGATCTCAGCTTTGGCCAGTTTACCGTACTTCCATTCCATACTGACTTCGAATCCGCCTCTTGCTTTAAGACCTGTAATTGATCCGTTTTTCCAGCTTACAGGTAAAGCCGGCAGTAAAGATATTTCTCCCGCATGGCTTTGCAGAAGGCATTCAGTAATAGCTGCAGTAATTCCGAAGCTGGCATCCGATTGGTTAGAAACTATGTTATGGAGATTATTTGCAATTCCTGTTCTCATCATCCCTGCTGGTATTGGTGGCCCTGCAATAGCAGGTGGCATTGCATTTCCTCCCGGTCTTTGAAATCCTCCTTGTCTCGGCGCCCGGGTACGAAAAATTTGATGGATGCAGGAATCAGTCATTACCCCATCTTCAAGCCTGGCCCAGTCGCAAATAGTCCAGACACTACCCCAGTCGGCAGATACACGACGTGGTTCAACCCATTTCTCAATAGCAACAGATAGTTCGGGATCACCACGCAATGTAATTGAGTTTCCCGGGAACCATCCCCATACAGGAGAGGTATTGTGACCGCCAAGTCCTCTCCAGTCTTCAAGCCAAGTCTTAATATTGCCTGTACTATCTAATTGGTATGGAGGTATCCTAGTAAGGGCATCAGCAAGTTGAGCACCGAAATCCTGATCCATGTCCAATATCTTTCCTGCCTCGATGACATGCGGGAAAAGATCTTTGATCAATGCAATGTTAATTGTCGGAGTCATGGATAAGCCTGCTATTTCTCCATTTGGGGCTATAGCTCTCTCTTCAGGTGATATTGAGAAAGGAATAACCAGCCAGCCATGTTCAGGTTCAGGAACCATGACATCCATAACGAACTGCGCAGCCCCTTTGATGATCGGATAGTATTCTTTTAGAAAGTCCTTGTCACCGGTGAAGATATAGTGTTCCCATATATGCTGGCAGAGCCATAATCCACCGCCCGGCCAGAATCCCCATCGTGCCGAATCAACAGGCGCGGTACCACGCCAGATATCCGTATTATGATGTGCTACCCATCCTCCGGCATTATAATAAGCCTTTGCAGTTCTCTTGCCACTTTCAGCGAGTTCCTTAAGCATTGTAAACATAGGCATGTGACATTCCGACAGGTTGGTAACCTCAGCAGGCCAGTAATTCATCTCGTAATTAATGTTCAGGGTATATTTACTACCCCAATTTGGCAGTAACTCCTCATCCCATATTCCCTGGAGATTGGCCGGTTGTCCACCGGGTCTGCTGCTTGAAACCAGGAGATAACGGCCAAACTGGTATATCTTCGACCAGAGTTCCAGGTCCTGGATACCTTTTCTCAGATCTGCAACCCTCTCATCAGTTGGCCTCTTATTCATCATTGGATCTCCTATTTTTAAGTCTACCCGGGCCATAAGGTTGCTGAAATCACTTATATGGGTATTTTTAAGTGCTTTAAAATTTTTACCATTGACTTCTTCCAGAATTTTTTCACATGTGCCAGCAGGGTCTCCGCTTATATCAAGGTAGTTAACAAAGCTTGTAGCAGCTGTCAGGATAAATGTCACTGAATTGGCATTGGAAATAATAAGGCTTGAATCGGTTGCATTCATAGTGCCCTTTTCCGGACGAGCAACCAATGAGGTCTGAAAATTCATTCCTTTTCCGTCGACCTTGGCTATAAGCCAGCTTATGCTGTCGGAAAGATATTCCCATGTACCCTTCATATTTAACCTGCCAGGCTTTGACATTGTTTCCTCGAGAAATGGGCTGGATAATTTTGCCTCAACCGATACCCGTCCAGGTTTGTCAGCCCAAACTCTCATAACCATAACGCGATCGGGATAGGACATAAATACTTCCCGGGTCATTTTCACGTCACCTTCGGTATAATTGACTCTGACCACTCCCGTTTCCATATCCAGTTCGCGATAGTAATCCTTTATGGAATCACCATTTACCTTAAAGTTAAGGAGAAGATCGCCAAGAGGCTGGAAAGCCTGCTGTTGCGGAGGTATTCCATAAAAATGTTCATTTACCATTTTTTCGGCCTCACGGTAATGCTCCGACCATACAAGGTCTTTTATATTGTCAAAGTACTTATAGGCATCATAATCGTTATAATCATGAGGTCTCCCCGACCAGAATGTAGATTCATTTAAAGCAATCCTCTCATTCTCTACTCTTCCAAAGACATTGGCGCCCATATATCCATTCCCGATAAACAGACCATTAAGCCAAACATTTTCGGCTGGCTTATTATACCAAAGGACCATCTCCTTTGACTCGGGAGTTTTTTGTTCCGATGTTGAACAAGCTGAAAACAAAATTGTAACAGCCGCTAACAAAACAAATGAGGTTCTGGTAAAATAATTTGTTTTTTTCATAAAGTAAAGGTTTGGGTTCTTGGTTTAAAGTAATGTATAACTATTAAATATTGTGTGCTTTTAACTGCTGGTAATAGTACTAAGGAGCAATATCCTGCCAGATAATTCTGGCAGGATAACATGCCTCCTTAAACCAAACCTAACCCAATATTATGGAATTGTCACCAAAGAGGTCTTGCTATAAATGAACCGGTTGAGTGAATCGGTCCTGTTACTACATAGAAGAACATCTTTTCATATTAAAAACTGGCCAGCCCGGTTCTCGCCTTCCGTTTCAGACTTATAACCAGGTCTGGCCAGATAACTTGATTTCTACTCAGCAATAAGTTTACACTTAGCGAAATTGCTGGATATTAGCTACTAGTCGGGCCAGCCGGGTGTTTGCGTCAAAGTAGGCATGTTTCGAATCTCATCCGCTGCAATGGGAAGAAGGCTCTTATAATCTTGAAATGTTCCCGATTTGTCCAGCAATACTACCTCTTCATACCTTTTTACGCCGGTTGTCAGATCCTTGTAAATATCCAGGCATCTGATCTTAGTATTCTCAACCTGATCGGCTATTTCCCATCGCCTGACGTCAAAAAACCGGTGGTTTTCAAATGCCAGTTCAATCCTCCGTTCGTTATAAATCCTTCTTCTCAGGTCTTCCCCGGTAACCGTTGAAGGAATGTCGGGCATGTTCACGCTCGCTCTGCTTCTTACTTTATTCACATACTCTCTGGCCGTCGCTTCATCGCCCAGCTCAAACTTCGCTTCCGCATAGTTCAGGTAAATCTCAGCTAAACGGAAATACGGCCATTGGATTGTGAAATGCACTTGCCAGTTAAAGGGACCATCTGAAGGCATGAACTTTTTGAGCACAGTGTTGGTCCGGGGATTGTCACCCGTATTCTTATATGAATCATACCCCCAAGAAAGACCATCTTCTGCGATCCACATCTCAAAATGATCTCCCCGGAACCAGACATCATCATGAAGAATGGTCGCATTGAACCGGGGATCACGGTTCTCATAAGGGTGTTGTGGATCATAGCCTGAGGCAGGGTTGATCATTCCATTCTCCAGGAATGGTGGTTCTCCAGTAATCATGTCGTAATCATCCACCAGGTTCTGGGAAGGCCCGTTACTACCCCACCATCCGCCGTAGCCCTCATAACGACGGTTAAAATTATGCGAGGGTGCACTGTGATAGTTGGAGGAGGTAAAACCCTTGGAAAAGATCACTTCGTCCTGGGAATCTCCATGACTCATTTCAAAAAGAGCCTGGTAGTCGGGATACAGCGAGTAGCCTTGTCCTAACAGATCTTCAGCGGCATCAGCGGCCTTCTGCCACTTTGTCTGGTCGTTGGATGGATTGAACAGAGGCGAAGCGGCATACAGGTACATCCGGGAGAGCAGAGCCCGGCACGCATCCGCTGTAGCCCTTCCGTAATTGGCATCAGTCGATAGATACCGATCCGGCAGGTCTGGTATGGCGTCGCTAATATCCTGCTCAATGAATGCTACGCATTCATCAAATGTATTCCGCGTTAATTGCACGTCATCACCAAGTTCATAAACCTGATCGACGATGGGGACACCACCAAACCTTTCGATGAGTAAGAAATAGTCGAATGCCCTTAGAAACTTGGCTTCTGCAACCATCTGGTCTTTATCTTCCAATACAACATCTATTTCCTTCATCTTTTCCAGAAAAACATTGATCTTGCGAATATAATAGTACCCCCAGTCCCAGTAATAAAGGTTATTACTACACCAGTTATTTAAGCCACCATAACCGGCAATGTTACTAGGTGAATAGGTGTTTAGTTTAAAATCGTTGGCGCAGCAACATGGCGTGCTATTATATGCTTCATCCGTAAATTTTGATAACATGTGGATGTAAAAACCGTGAGGTATAGTGTTGTAGAGTTCAGTTTGATACGCGTGTATTAGGTTTACGTCGGACCATACGGCACTTTCAGCAATCCGATCCTGCGGCGAAATATCCAGGATGTCTTTACAAGTAATACACAATAGTATCAGTATAACAGACATTATTATTTTTATAGTTTTCATAATATTAATGATATTAAAATTTGACATTAACACCAAAACTAAAAATCCGGAGAGGCGGATAGTCATTATCAATTCCGTCATCAAGGGCTGACGATATTTCTGGATCTCTCCACGTAATTTCTTTGGCCCAGGTCAATAAGTTGGTGCCACTTACAAATATGCGGACGTTATTAAGACGTATTTTTTTGGATAGATTGCTACCCAGGCTGTAGCCCAATTCAGCGCTTTTAAGCCTGACAAACGTTGCATCATACAGGAAAAAATCCGTTGCTCCAGGTTGCCAGTCTTCAGCACGGGGCATGGTTGCGCCTTCCTGGTTGTCCACGGTCCAGCGGTTCTCAGCCCTGTCAACATATCCATTATCAAGATCTTGTAGACCAAATTCGTCAAAAGTACCATCATAGATATATGCGCTGGTTTGCCCCTGGAAAAACAAGTTCAGGTCGAACCCTTTGTATTGGAGATTTGTGGTCAGACCAAACACATATTCTGGTCTTGGAGAATCGTATGTCCTGTAACGATCGTCTCCGTTTATTACTTTGTCGTCATTCAGGTCAAGTATCTTAATGTCTCCTACCTGGGTTCCGGTAGCGTACGGGTAACTGTCAAGCTCTGCCTGGGTGTTAAAAATTCCGTCAGACTTGTAATAAAGACCCGACCCGAGTGGATGGCCGGTTTGTGCTTGATAGGTTTCGGCCGGTGGCGTTTCGTCCATAAAAATGATTTCGCTGTGTGCGTATGATACGTTTGCGCTAACTGAATACACCAGATCACCAACGGTGTTTTGATGACTCAGTATCAATTCAAATCCGCGTTTATCGACCTTCCCGATATTTTGGTCGGGCAATGCGGGGAAACCGAGCACCTTGGCTACCGAAAGGTTGCGCTGGAGCAGGATATCTGATCGTTTTTCATTGAATATCGTAAGTTCAGCGCCAAGCAACCTGTTCCACAAAGTAGCCTCCAGTCCAAAGTCCAGCTTCTTGCTAACCTCCCAGGTAATATCCGGATTGGGCAAAGCGCTGGAGTAAATGCCCGGCGCATCGGTGGTGCCAAAAACGTAATTCCAGCCAAATTGGAAAGCCTGCATATATTGGTATGGATCCACACGGTCATTACCCAATTCGCCATAGGACCCTCTGAGTTTCAACTCGTTTACGAACGGCAGATTGTTCCTGATGAAATCTTCTTCCGAGAGTCTCCATCCCGCAGAAACTGCAGGGAAGAACCCATATCTATTCCCCTCCGGGAAAATCTGCGAACCATCATAACGGAACACAAATTCAAGCAGGTACTTGGATCTGAAATTATAATTCAGACGGCCAAAAAAGTTATTGTAGGCACTCTCCGAAGCACTGCCGCCATTACTCAAATCTGCCGGATCAGTACTTCCCGCATTGATCTGGGGAATGGCCGCGCTGACAAAATTCTGCCGAAAGGCATTTGCATAACTATAGGTCCCCTTCTGTTGCTCAGTACCCACCATGGCAGCAATATTATGATTCTCACTGATCGTCGTATTGTAGGAAATCCTGAAATTGAACAGGGACGTTATCCACTTACTATAGGTATCTCTTACCGAGATTGGGGAAATAGTCATGTGGCTGTCATATTCCCCGGTTATCACGTTGTACTCATGATACTCGTACGGTTTTTGGAAAACCTTTTCGAACTGGTTTCTAAGGTCGTAATTGTAGGAAGCATCGAGTTTCAGGCCCTGAAGGAATGGCACCTTATAACTGGCCGTAAACGTCGTATATAACGGATAATCATTGGTTTTACTGTATCCACGTCTATTTGACAGGAGAGAACTGTTACGGAATCGGCCCGGTGCAATCAACCCATTGGGATAGATTGCTACCTGCGTTGGGTTTGACTGTAATATGGTAACAAAGTCAGTACCTTCTGAATAATTTCTGTCATTGAGAATAGCACTGATGTTCGCACCAACGGTCAAATTCTCCGTTAAATCAGCATCAACCCTGGCCCTTGCATTATACTGCTTGTAACTGTCTGGTTTATTCACATAATTACCATCCTGATCTGACATTCCGAAGGAAAGGAGGTACCTGACATTTTCTGATCCCCCGCTTGCCTGAAAATTCAACCTTTGTTGGTAGGGATTATCCTTTAACGTCACAGCCGGCCAGTCTGTGTTCGGGTATAAAATGGGGTCGGAGCCGTCACGGTATTTCTGAATGGCTGCCTCGGAATAGAACGGTACGAAACCAGTAGCCGGCCGGCCCTGCCGGTACCACTCGGCTTCATTGTATACTTCTGCAAAAAGGACTGCATCCATCATATCCGGGAGCTTTGTTGGATGGGTAATGCCATAACTGTATGACAAATCAAACGTGGCCTTGCCTTTAGATCCCTGTTTCGTGGTAACCAGGATTACCCCGTTGGCCGCACGTGCACCATAGATGGCTGCAGAAGCATCTTTCAGTACCGTTATACTTTCAATATCTTCCGGATTAAGCCTTTGCAGATTATCACGTGGCACGCCGTCAATGACGATGAGAGGATTATTATCGTTAAACGTACCGGTTCCGCGGATCGCTATGTCGAGCTCCTCATTCCCGGGCTTTCCCGTACGTTGGTTAACGACTAAGCCTGGAAGCTTACCAGCAAGATTACTTGAAACGTTTATCGAAGGATTTTTAACAATATCCGCACCTACGACTTTTGATATCGAACCCGTCATGGTTTCCTTTTTTTGAGTACCATATCCAACTACAACAACTTCTTCCAGTCCTGTAATTTCAGATATTAATGCCACGTCAAGAGTTGTTTTGCCGGACACATTTACTTCCTGGGTCGTATATCCGATAAATGAGAATACCAGTATGTCAGATCCTTCAGGAACATTTATTGTATATGTTCCGTCAGCAGAGGTAGTAACTCCGATAGTTGTTCCTTTAACCACAACGGTTGCTCCGATCAGAGGCTCTCTCGTGTCGGAGTCAGTTACCTTACCGCTAACCTGTAGTTGCTGCGGGTCAGTCACTCCAACTGCCCTTACATATGAAAGGTTCAGAAAGGCGACTATCAGAGCCAGGTTTATGGTTAACAGAAATCTTTTTATTCCCGTTTTTGATAGCGGGAAATAACACAGAAGATTTTTTTTCATATTTTTACAAAGTTTTTAGAAGTTTAACATACTAATGGCCTGCTAAAGGAGGCCTCATTAGGAAAATTTTTAAAAACCCGGCGCAGGATGTTACAGCATCCTGCGTTTTTACTGTGGTTAATTTTTCATAGGCAAATAGATTTAGGTTATAAATAGGGTTAATCAGGTATTATTCAGTCATAAGTTTCAATCTTTGTCATAATCCTGAAAGAAACAGTCTGATCCGGATGTACTTCAGGTGAAACGACAGCACGAGTCCGAACCTGAGCCTTAACCTGAAAAGGGATCATGATGGTTAACATGATAATGGAAATTCCGAAAGAACCGATTCTGTTATTTTTCATGATTTTGCGTTCGTTTTGAGTTAGTTTATTTGTAACCATACGCGGTAACTTTCACGTATAAAATTAAACTAATTTTTTAAATATGCAATAGATTAGTAAAAAAATTTGCTGATTTAGTTTTAGATTTAAACATCTAACACTCTGGTATTTTTCAGATGTTTTCTCATATTCAGCGAGCAATCCCTTACTATTCAATATTTAAATCTGCCTTCACGGGCCGCTAAAGGGTATTGAATAAAGATAGATCTGTGTGGCTTTTATGTTTACACAACCCCTGGATCAATTCAGGTAATCAATATGTATAATTCAGTGTCAGATCAGGATTAATATTCCTTTCTGATTGCAGGATTGTTCTTTATTTTGCCTTACAGGATTTGATCATGACTGTTTTTGATGATTAAATCAATGGATACGGGCGGTAAATTGTTTCTCGGAGCAATAAATTGTCATTTTGAAAGTATAATCATTTCCAATGAAGAATTGATTATCGTTTCAAAATCGAGGTATTCCACTGAAAATCTACTTCAATGAGTATTTCAGTAGGTGAATTCTGTGAAATACCCTGAATTTCATCAATCAATAAATTAGCAGCTATTTTACCCATCTTTCTCGGATCCTGGTTGATAATTGATAAAGTCGGACTGAACAAGTGGGCCGTATCGCTGAGACCATAACCCAGAATACCAATATCATCAGGAATTTTTAATCCGGTCTTTCTTATTGCTTTATATGCACCTGAGGCAACACGGTCATTAACTGCAAGTATTATTTCAGGTAATTCCCCGGTTGCACTAAGTATTTCAAACGCCCTGATACCATCGTCAATCTCATATCCGCCTTCAATAATCCATTCTTCCCGAATTGGAATTCCATTGTTAATCAGAGCTTCCTTATAACCATTGCACCGCTCACTTCCTATGCTTGTACTGGAATAGCCCGCAAAATGGGCAATTTTAGTATAGCCTCCAGAAATTAACTGATTAAGGGCTTCTATAGTGGCGATTTTATCGTTAAAAGCCACATAACTGAAATTCATTTCTTTGATTGCACGGTCAAAAAATACCAGAGGAATTTTCACTTTACGGGCATATTTAAATACCTTGTGATCGGATGTTTGTTGCGAAACACAGACAAGGAGGCCGTCCACGCGCATGCCGATCAGATTCATAATATTATTTCTCTCAAAAGATTCTTTTTCCCGTGATACCGTGAGAATAATATGATAATTATGTTCTGTAGCTGCGTCAATTATACTATCGACAAGGTATGCAAAAAAACTATTCTCGAGATCCGGAACGACAATACCCAATGTAAAGGTCTTCTGAAGCGATAATTGTTTGGCAATGAGATTTGGGGAATATCCCATTCTTTCGACAGCCTTTTTAATCCTTTCCTTCATCCCGGCAGAAATGTCGGGATGATTTCTCAATGCTTTCGAAACAGTAACACGTGATACGTTTAACCTGTCAGCTATGTCTTGTTGAGTTATATGATTTTTCTTCATAATAAACGCTGCAAATTACTTTCATATTAAAATACTGCAAAAGTATAATTTTCCTTTAACTTTTAAGCATTCATTTATTATGATAAATTATTTTCTATGAGTTAATAGTATTTTAAAGTCATAAACCCGACTTAACCTTCAAACATAAAACAATTAAACCCTATCAACATGAAAAGTTTTATAGTTTTTGCAATAGCGTTTTTTGTTCTTTCAGGATTATTTGCTGAAAGGGCGTACGCAAACGAGCCACTGAAAAACTCCGGAATTACATACGCACTGCCTGCAGCTTCGGAATAACAACAATGCCTATATTATTCAATGGCAATAACCTTAATCCCGAGACACTTACAAAAGAGTTCAGGGAGAATACAGGAGATAAGTATGTTAAGGCTATTATTGATGCTGTTAAAGATGAAGAAGGTCTTCTTATGTGGGATATAATGAACGAACCTTCCATTTTCATAGTAAACCGGCTCAATTCCCGGCTGAGGCTTTTTTCCCATTGCTGGAGAACGGGATGCAGGTTTCATTTTTGAATTATTTAAGAATTCGAACTATGATAAAACTCTATTCAAAACTAATCCAATCCACCTCAACAACCTTGTTTTCGTTCAGTATTACAACCAGATTCTGAACGCCGGATTTTTGTCCTTTCAGAGCTGCTTTAACGGTACTCCATTCGTTTCCTTTTGGGATCTTTACCTGAGCAATGACAGGTCCTTCAGCACTATTCAATTTTATCTGCAATACGCCTCCGGTTTTTGAAGTGGCTTTTACCACGACATTCTTAAACTTGTCTTTTCCAAAATCAACAGCATTATACTGAGCCCAGGCATTCTGCTTATTAAATATGGTCTTCCAGCCACCAAATGTATTTAATGTATCCAGAAAGGCAACTAATATACCCCCAGGGCTGATGTGACTATAGCGGTCCATTTCAATCTGTTGGGAAGCACTGGTTACTCCTACACCGCGGAATGTGGGTATTACTTTCAGGATGGTGCCATCCGGATTAAAAAAGAGGCTGTCAATCCGTGCTGATCTGTTCTTGTCAAAGTGCGGGGACAGGTCGTTGTTATGGTAGAACAGGTACCACTGACCGTTATATTCAACAATTGACTGGTGATTTGTCCAGCAGCCGCCTGGTGATTCATCCATTATTACTCCCGTCACCTTGAATGGCCCCATCGGATTTTCGGCTATTGCATATTCGAGCCTTTCAATCGTATTCTCCACATGCGGATAAGTCATATAGTAGATGCCGTTGCGTTCAAACAGATATGGACCTTCAACCAGTCCTTTCCTGGGAAAATCTCCCAGGACCTGTGGTTCAGAGGCAAGTTCCAGCATATTGTCTTTTAATTTGGCCCC
>CAZLCF010000044.1:0-15796 GCA_964557905.1 uncultured Rikenellaceae bacterium
GCATATGATAAGTTTAATAAAAATTAAGGATATGATCATAACAGCATGTATTCAAAATTTTATTAATATTGCGAGCCATAAGTTATTTGCTACCACCGGAATTAAAGTGAACAAATCATTTATTAACAGTTTTTTTTCAGGATCACGTTACCTCCTGCTGGGATTGTTTATTTTCTTGATCTCGTGCAAAAGCGGAACAAGAGAAATAAAGGAGACTCCGACCAGGGGAGACATCAGGATTACAGCAGATGAATCATTCCAGCCTCTGGTTGATACTGAGGTTTCTACCTTTACTCAAATATACACAAACGCAAAGATCAAACCATTATACAAGCCTGAATATGATGTCATAAATGATTTCATGAATGATTCGGTCAAGGTGATCGTAACAAGTAAAAGACTGACTGAGGACCAGATACAATATCTGAGAGATACATTGATTATAGCACGTACAATCACTTTTGCCTGGGATGCACTGGCCCTGGTTACCAATAAAGAGAATAAAGACACTCTTATTGATTACAGCGATATCAGGGATATTTTTCTAGGCAACGCTATGCGCTGGAAAGATCTTGATCCAAAATCAAAACTGGGTGACATAAGCGTTATCTTTGATAATACCAAATCAGGCAATATAAGATATTTCAAAGAGCTTTTTGATATAAAGAATAGTTTGCCTGGTAATTTTTATGCTGTAAAAAGCAATCCGGAGGTAATAGATTTCGTTTCCAGAAACCGTGATGCGCTTGGGATTGTGAGCGTGAACTGGATAAGTGACAAGGATGATTCCCTTAGTACGAGTTTTATCAAAAAAATTAATATTGTTGCAGTTTCGCAGCAGTATATTAACGATGGGTCATATTACCGGCCGGACCAGGGATCTATATACATAAAATCATATCCTTTTATAAGAGAGATATATCTTATCACAAGGGAGACTTTCCCCGGTCTGGGCACCGGATTCATACAGTGGGCCACAGCCGAACAAGGACAGAGAATTGTTCTCAAATCGGGTCTCGTTCCGGCGACAATGCCTATAAGGTTAGTACAGATTAAAAATTAAGATAAAAGCAACAAGAGTTTCATAAAAAATAAAAAAATTAGTATAATTGACTTCAAAATAAATTAATAGCTATGAAACGTTCAATTTTTAAAAAGGGTTTATTTCTGACAGTTGTCCTGACAGGGCTGGCAGCAATCAATAATCAGGCACAGGACCTGAATTCGTCTCTCCTGCTTACAAAAAGCGAGCAATATGATAAAGCCGGAGAAATGCTGCAGCAATTGATTCAGACAGAACCTTCAAACAGCAAATACTACTTCTATCTTGGAGAGAATACTCTTTTGGATTACTACGCGGATACAATATCCAACTCCCTGACACTGGCCACAAAAACAGCAAAGGAAATTTACCAGAAAGGTGTCAACGCCAATGCAAGTGATCCCCTTAACTATACGGGACTTGCAAAAGTCGCAGTTTTACTTGGGGATGATAAGACAGCCTCTGAAATGCGTGCCAAAGCCAGGAGTTTCCTACTCCCGTATAAAAAGATCAAAAAGATAGTTCCCCCGGCCAAGGATTATGCATTTGCACTTGCAAAAATTGCCGAATCGTATATTAAAGAAGGTGAAGTTGACACTTCTGCCGCACTGCCCTTAATAAGGGAGGCTGTCAAAATAGATCCGAAGAATCCTGAGATCTTTCTGATAGCAGGTGATATTTATATTCTTGCGAACGACGGATCCAATGCAATTAAGAATTATAATCTCGCACAGTTCGCTGATCCCAAATCTCCAACAGCTGCCATGAAGATCGGTAGCATTTATGTAAGGGGGAAGAGCCTGAATGCCGCAATTCCTTACTTTGAGGAGGCCATAGGTCTTGATGCCAACTATGCTCCTGCCTACCGGGAACTTGGACAGCTCTACTGGATGGCCCAGAGACTTGAACAATCAAAAGCAAACTATAAAAAGTACCTTGAACTGAGTACGGGTAATATTCCCGCTCAGACCAGGTATGTTACATCGCTTTTCTATGCTGGTGATTATGCCGAAGTTATCAAGAATGTTGAAGAGATCCTTGCTGTTGACAAATCCAGATCATTCTTAAATCGTCTTGCAGGTTATTCTTACTATGAGATGAAGAATGCCGATTATAGTAAAGCGCTTTATTATATGGAAGAGCTTTTTAAAACCGTTCCTGAAGACAGGATCTTGTGGAAAGACCATCACTACATGGCAAGAATACTGATGAAAAAGAATCAGAATTATTCAAAGATGGTTGATGAGCTTTCCAACCTTGAGCAGCAGCTGGATAAGGAAAAATCAAGGTACGCTTCAGCTTCAGCTGCCATGAAGCCGAAGATAAAACCCACAGTAGATGATCTTACGTCCAGGATTACTAAGCTGAAAACTGAAGTGGCAAATGCTGACAAGGAGCTGGACAGAGGATTCAGCGAATATGTAAAAGTTCTTGAAATGAAGCCCCAGGACAGGGGTGTGCTTAGTGAAATGGCAAGTAACTATTATTCAAATAAGCGTTATGATAAGGCTGCTCAGACCTGGATTAAGCTTATCGATCCGAGTAATGAAAAAGCTGAAGAATACATGCAGATCGGAAGGTCCTATTATAACGGAGAAAAGTATAAAACTGCAGACTCTGTGTTCAACGTGATATTGAAAAAATGGCCTAACCATATTCCAGCTCATATCTGGATTGGCCGGACATATTCAAAAATGGATCCTGATTCAAAACTGGGACTGGCAAAGCCAAAGTTTGAAAAAGTCCTTAATGTTGCTAAAGTAGATTCTCTGAAGAATGATGCAGAAATAGTGGAAGCTTGCGGATACCTGGGTTATTACCATATGATGGCTGATAATTATAATCTCTCAAAAGAGTATTATAACCGGATGATCAATCTGGATCCCAATAACAAAGATGCCAGAATTAGGGGTTACAACGGGCTTGGGTCACTTGAATTAAGAATGGCTTCAAATGAAAAAACTAATGAAGGCAGACTGCCTTATCTTGCCAAATCAGCTGATGCCTATAACAAAATACTGGCTCTGGATCCGAACAATACCTCAGCAAAAAGCCAGGTAAATTATATCCATGAATTTGAAGCTTCGGTCAGAAAGGGTATTAATCCGAATGAAATCAAAGGTGTAGTAAAGGATGCAGCAACGGGACAGGTAATTGCTTATGCATCAGTAAGGGTAAAAGATACCGCTGTAGAGAGCCTTTCCAGTTCAAAAGGGGAATACAAATTTGAGATTCCTCAAGGATCTGAAATACTGATAATCAGCGCTAAAGGATACACGGCAAAAGAGATTCCCATTACAAAATCAAGGGTTTATAACGTTTCACTTGAGAAATAGTAAAAACCAGGGGAAGAATTATTTCAGATAGAAGTATAGGGTATTAAAGTAATTAACGGTCTTTTTGATCGAGGGTAATAATAAGCCTATCAAAAAGGTTAACAATATTTTGTACATTGTTTGGAAAAAAACAATTGATAATATATATATTTGCGAATTGTTAAATCTTAAACCTAAACAAATCGATAAAAATGAGTAAACAAGGAGGTTCATTCAAAGATGCGCTGCAGAATGTATTTGCAGCAAGTGCTATTTTAATAGCTTTTGTGGTATCCTATTTATTGTTTGTCAATGTAATGGGTAATCCGGTTAACTTCGAAGGCGGCAATCCGCATGGACGTGCATTAGAGGGAAACTATCTTGGTATTATTTACAAAGGTGGTTTTATTGTTCCGATTCTTATGACCTGCGTTCTGGTCCTGCTCATTTTCATTATTGAAAGGCTCATCACACTTTCAAGGGCAAAAGGAAAAGGAAGAATAAATGTGTTTGTCCGCAAACTTCAGGGTCTGCTTGCTGAAGATAAGATTGAAGAGGCTATGGAAACATGCGATAAGCAGAAAGGTTCTCTCGCCAATGTTATGAGAGCAGGTTTGTTGCGTTACCGTGACCTTCAGCAGGACAAAGAACTGGAAAAGGATCAGAAGATTCTTTCGATCCAGAAATCATTTGAGGAAGCAACTGCACTTGAGCTGCCGATGTTGTCAAAGAACATGGTTATTTTCACCACACTTGCATCAATATCTGTGCTTATCGGTCTTATAGGTACCGTGCTTGGGATGATCCGTGCATTCGCTGCTCTGGCTCAATCAGGCGCTCCTGATGCACTTGCCCTTTCACAAGGTATTTCCGAAGCCCTTGTCAACACTGCGTTCGGTATCACAGGATCAACTCTGGCAATCATTGCATTTAACTATTTCTCCTCTACAATTGATGCTTATACATTTAAAATTGATGAATCAGGTTTCAGTCTGACACAGAATTTTGCAGCATCTCTGAAAGGTTAATTTGAATTTATCTTTTGGTTTAATCATTTAAAGAAAACTGTAATGCCAAAGATTAAATTACCAACCAAGTCGCCCCGTATCGACATGACACCGATGGTTGACACATTCTGTGTGGTTTTGACATTCCTCATGCTTACCACGCAAATGAGACAGCCCGAACCGGCCACTGTTGATACTCCTTTCTCTATATCAGAAAAACCTACACCTGATTTTAATATGATGACTTTCCTGCTTGCACCTGATGGTGCAGTATATATGAATTTCGATAACGGACCTGATACACTATTAGCATTCAGACCAAAAATCCTGGTTGAAATGGGAAAAAGGTACGGCATTGAATTTACTGAAAAAGAACTGAGAGAGTTTCAAAAATACCCTTCATCTGTTGGTGTACCGATTTTAAAAATGAAAGAATTCCTTGACGCCAAGGATAATAATACCAGAAAAGGATTTCAGGTAGGCATCCCGTTAGATTCAGCTGACAATCAGCTGGCTATGTGGGTACTCTGTGCACGTCAGGTAAACCCGAATATCCAGGCATGTATAAAGGGAGATTCCAAGACACCATTCCCTACAGTTCAGAAAGTTCTGGATATACTGCAGGATAAAAATGTAAACAGGTTTAACCTGATTACCAGTCTTGAAGCAGCTAAAATTAACTTAGAAGAAATACGACAGTGATATGGCAGAAATAATTCAAGAGGAAAAAGGGAAAGGTGGAAAACGGAAAGCAAAGAAGCACGCACCGCATATTGACATGACACCGATGGTGGACCTGATGTGTCTGCTAATCACATTCTTTATGCTCACGACTGCTTTCAGTAAATCCAAAGTAATGGAGATTGTGCTCCCCGAGAAGCTCAAAGATCCGAATCAGGAGGCTCCGAAGATCTCAGCGAGCCGTACTCAGAATATCATCCTTGGTCCGGAAAATAAGGTTTATACTTATCCAGGATCGGTAAAACCTGAGAATTTTAATAACCTGCCGCCGCTTAACGAAACAAATTTCAGCGCCACAGGTATCCGCCAGATACTCCTTGGATGGAACAGAACCTTGTTCAAAAAGATCGATGATTTCAATCAGCAGGTCATTTCAGGGAAAATTGTTATTTCCCAGGATTCCGTTCAGGGTGCGATCAGAAAGCTCAAAACAGATGATGATACCGGCCCGATTGTACTTATTAAAGCGTACAAAGGGGCAAATTACGGGAATTTTGTTGATATCCTCGATGAGATGAATATCTGCGGAATAGCCCGTTATACTTTTGTTCAAATTGCATGGTATGAAGAGAAGATGGTGGAAGCTGCTGCCGGCATTATCTCCACTGCTGCACCTTCATCGAATTAACCCGTAAACCTTTAAAAAAAATGGCAAAAGAAAAAATCAGAGTTCCTGCCTTCGATGATATCGTTTTTGAGATAAGGAACAAGGAGTACGGAGCTTACAAATTGCGCAAGAAATATAATCGCAATGTGCTAATTGCGATGCTGATTGGTGTTATCATAATAGCCACTGCAGTAATTACCCCGTACCTTAATGCAAAAGCCCTTGAGAGCAAAGCAAAACGCGCAGAAAGACAGGTAGAAATTAAACTGGAAAACCTGGATACGCCTAACGAAACTGTTGTTCCTCCGCCTCCGCCTCCGCCTCCCCCCCAGGATGCTGTGCAACAGGCAAGATATGTACCACCGGTTGTCGTTGACTCTATAAAACCTGAAGAAGCAGTAAAGCTTATGACAGCAGATGATGCACAGGTTGAAGTTCAGAACGAAGAGGTTGTTGAATATGTAGAGCCTGTAAAGGAAGAGGTACAGGAGGAAGAAGCCGAACCTGAGCCTTTCGTAGTGGTTGAAGAGATGCCAATGTTTCCTGGCGGTGATGCCGCTCTCCTGGCGTACATTGCTGAACATACCAACTACCCTGAAGTTGCTAAAGAAAACAACATCCAGGGAAGAGTGATAATCAGGTTCTGTGTAACCTCCAAAGGGGGCGTCAACCAGGTTAGCGTTCTGAAAGGTGTTGACCCAGAACTTGATGCTGAAGCAATCAGGGTTGTTAACTCACTTCCTGCATTTAAGCCGGGTAAACAGGGCGGGAAACCGGTACCTGTATGGTACATGGTGCCAATTACCTTTACACTTAAATAAAATCGATTTTTGATTATATAAAAGGGGCCTGATAAAGAGCCCCTTTTTTTCTTTTACTTATCTAATTCCTTTTGAAGCAGTTTCACAAATTCATCAATATCCTCCTCTGTCGTGTCCCAGCTGGTCATCAGCCTGTATTCCGACTTGTTTTCATCCCATGGATAGAAAAAATATTGCTGTCCGACTTTTTCCGCCACATCATGCGGCATTATTACAAATACACCATTTGACTGGACTGCCTGGGTAATCTTTAATCCACTGATCCCTCTTATTTTCTCAGCAAGTACACCGGCCATCGCATTTGAATGTGAAGCGCATTTCTTCCAAAGGTCATTCCGGAAATAAGCAATATATTGAGCTGAGATAAATCTCATCTTGGATGCAAGCTGCATTCCCTGCTTCCTTATATATTTAAAATCATTTGAAAGCCCTGGCTTAAGGAAACAAACAGCTTCCCCGAACATCATTCCGTTTTTGGTACCTCCAAAGGATAAAATATCAACACCCGCGTCTGTTGTCACAGCCTTAAAAGGCATATCCAGAGTCACGGCTGCGTTCGCAATCCTGGCCCCGTCCATATGAAGAAACATATTCCTGGAATGAGCAAAATCTGCTATTTCTTTTATTTCCTGTACGCTGTAAACCGTACCCATCTCTGTTGACTGTGTTATCGAGATCACTTTCGGCTGGGCATGGTGCTCAAAGTCGAATCCGTGCATATGTTTTCCGATCATGTCAACTGTAATCTTGCCATCAGGAGTGTCAACTGTCAGAACCTTACACCCTGCATATTTTTCAGGGGCACCGCATTCATCCTGCTCAAGATGAGCAGTATATGCAGTTATGATAGAATTCCATGAACGCGTTACACCACTTATGCCCAATACATTAGCTCCTGTTCCTGTAAAAACGAAGAAGGCCTCTGTATTACTGCCAAAATATTCCTTAAACAGTTGTATTGCCTGGTCAGTATACTTATCTGAGCCATAGCCTATTACATGACCTTCATTTATTGCAGCCAGCTCCTTCAATATCTCAGGGTGAATACCGGCATTATTATCGCTTGCAAAGCCTCTTTTTAAGTTATCCTTTCCCATATTGATTAACTATATTCCCCATAAATTCGCGTGCAAGCTTTACCTGTTCATGCACATACTCAATGCCAGCCCTGGTGTGATCTTCATTCAAAACCGGGTGGCACAGTTCAAAGGTAAAATACCCGTTATAACCTATTTCGCTCATTAAAGCAATGTAATGCGAGTAATCAGGAATTTTTCCACCGGCATAGTAATCGAGAATCCTGGCTTTAATAATTCCGCTGTCATCACGGAAGTATTCACCACCAAAATGGGAATGAACCTGAAGGTTGCCTACTGTCCTGACAGCAGTGGCAACATATTCATTGTCAAGATTTTCAAATATAGGCAGATCGAGGCACATTTTAAGCCATGGCGAATTGACTTCTTTGATAAGATCATACGTATCTTTCCATCCACGTATCAGGGGTGCGTGGTTCTGAAGAGCCATTATAATACCAATCTCCTCTCCCATCTTTGCAGCTTCCCTAAGACAGTCTTTAACAAAATTATAGCGGTCAAGACGTGTAGTAAAAGGGTATTGTCTCTGGAAAGTATAGAATTCTGCGCCTCTGGTAAGGTCATAGGTTCCAACACCCTCATGGATCGGTACGCCTGGCCATGCTGCAAATAATCTGACAAATTTTGCACCCAGATCTTTAGCCAGTTTTGTAGTTTCTCTAACCATAAGCAACTGGCACTCCCTGTGTTCAGGGATCGGGCTTGAAAAGTCATTGTTTGCTGCTACTGCCGGTATCTCAAGGCCGTATTTCTGAAGAGAAGCCACCATTTCATCCCTCTTTCGCTTATCAAGATCCAATGGGCATCCCATAGGGCGCTTGTTGTCAAGCTCAACTCCATCGAATCCATAATCCTTTGCACGTTTGCAAAGTTCGTCGAATGTCAGTGCGGAACCCTCGTACCAGATTCCGCCGTATGTTATGGAATACAAACCCAATTTGATTTTGGAACCTTTTCCCAGTTTAGCACCTGAGGTACTGGTCTTTTCCTTCAGAGGCGGGCTCACTTTTCCGAGGACAGCTGCTCCTGCAGCTGCTCCGGATGTCTCGATAAATTTTCTACGGTTCATTGATGTATGATTAAAATAAAATAGTATTTAGCGGATCTTCGATCCTTTCAGGGCAAAGAAAGTAATATAGGCATAATATAAAAACAGACAGCATATT
Organism: uncultured Rikenellaceae bacterium; assembly: GCA_964557905.1. Lineage (GTDB taxonomy): Bacteria > Bacteroidota > Bacteroidia > Bacteroidales > VadinHA17 > LD21. Next base: position 8,797 of record CAZLCF010000044.1, read on the forward strand.
GCCACAATAAGACCAATACCCCTCTGGATGCTTCCCATCAGTATCGGCAGCAATGCAGCTCCGATAACGGAGGTTGCTATCACACCCGAACCAACTTTTGAATGAGGACCAAGATCCTCAAGTGAAAGGTTAAATATGCAAGGCCACATAATTGAATGCATGAGCCCCGTGCCCAGGAACAATACCAGGGCAATCCAGCTTAATCCCATGCTTCCAAGAACAATTGAAAGCAATAACATTACGGCGCCGAAGACTGCATTGAAACTGAGTATCTGGCGTGCAGAGTATTTGCGCAATATAAAAATGCCAGCTATTCGACCTACCATCAATCCAGCCCAGTAATATGCCAGCAGTCTTGTACGCATATCGCCATCGAAAGTGAATCCCAGTTTATCCGAATAATCGGCGAAAAAGCTGGGAATACCTATTTCAACACCCATATAGAAGAAGATTGCCAGCGAACCAAGCCACATATGAGTATACTTATATGCACTTGACTTATATTGTTTTACTGCACCTCCTTCTGAAGCTTCTCCTTCTTTTATCTCAGGGAGTTTCAGGAAGAACATGACTACAACTATTACCAGTGTGGCTATCCCGATACCTGCAAAAGGACCCTGTACGGCTTTAGGGTCAGAAGCCCCGCCTGTGTTTGCTGAGACTATCAGCATTGACACAAAAATCGGTGCAATCACTGTTGCAAGTGAGTTTAGCGCATTTGTAAGAGTCAGACGGCTTGCTGCTGTTTCGGGAGTACCAAGAGCGTTCACATAAGGATTGGCGGCTACCTGAAGTATTACCACACCTATTGCAAATACTGAAACAGCGCTCAGGAAACCATAGTACCCTGCAGCCACACCAGGTATGCACAGAAAGAATCCAATTGCGATAAGTGCAAGCGAGCTTAGCACACCCCACCTATATCCTATCCGGTTCAGCAGATAACCCACAGGGATTGAAAGAATGTAAGCGCCATAAAAGAATGTGTTGGGAAGCTGTTTTTCAACCTCGTTCAGATTGAACGCATTTTTCAGGTAATCGATCAGAGAGTTGTTCATGGTCGTGATAAAGCCTAACAGGAAGAACATAGAAGCCATCACGATCAGAGGGAACAGATACTTGTTGCTTTTTTCGGTTGTCATTTTATTTAGTTATTAGTTATTAGTAGATTGTTGCTGGTTGCTGGTTGCTGGTTGCTGGTTATTGACAACACCGTTGTGCCGTTATGCCCTTGAGCCACTATTTGACATTGAATTTGTATACACAGCTATGCCTGTATTCCTTTCCCTGTTTCAAAATAGTGGAAGGAAAATGAAATTTATTCACTGCATCCGGGAAATGCTGGGTTTCGAGGCAGAATGCACAGCGACGCTGGTATTTTTTGCCACCTTTGCCTTTTTCGTTATCAATCCAGTTGGCAGTATAAAGCTGGACTCCTGGCTGTGTCGTATAAACTTCCATCTCACGTCCCGATTTTGGATCATGTGCAGCTGCAGCAAGTCCCAGAGTACCTGTTCGATGGTTCAAAACCCAGTTATGGTCGTACCCGGCGCCAAACTTCAGCTGTTCATCATCCACGTCAATAGATGCCCCTATTTTCCTTGTCATAGTGAAATCCATCGGTGTTCCTTTAACGGATCGTATCTCGCCTGTCGGAATATTAGTCTTATCAGTAGGAGTGAAAAATGCGCCGTTAATCATCAATTCATGGTCATAGATGCTTCCTGATCCTTCGCCTGATAAATTGAAATATGAATGACCTGCCAGGTTAACGATGGTCGTTTTATCCGAAGATGCAGAGTAATCGAGTCTTAACTCGTTCTTATCTGTAAGTGTATATGTGACTGAAACCCTGAGGTTTCCGGGATAGCCCTCTTCTCCGTCAGATGAAAGATAAACCAGCTGCAACCTGGAGGGAGAAGATTTTATTACATCCCAGACCACCCTGTTAAATCCTGTAATACCTCCATGAAGATGGTTCGGTCCGTTATTTACTGCAAGGGTATATTGCCTGCTAAGAAGGGTGAATTTTCCTCCTGCAATCCTGTTGGCGCAGCGTCCGCAGATTGCACCCATATAGGGTCCGTTTCCATTGATGTATTCACCGATAGTATCGTACCCCTGCACAATATCGGCCATTTTGCCGTTCCGGTCAGGGACATAAATGCTTACAATGATGGCGCCATAATTCGTAATCTGGGCAATGAGTCCATTCCTGTTTTTAAGAGTATGAAGACTGGTTGGCTTACCCTTGTGTACGCTTTTAAATGATTCTTCCGGGATGATATTCATGATTGTAATTCAATTATGAAAGAAATGATTATTCTTTGTTATAATTCCACTCTGCCGGCTCCCTGGTGTCTGATAAACAATTTCCGGCAGGAACCTTTTCCGTAAATGTGTTCAAGTGCACCGATGTATTTGTCAAGAAGGTTCTTTGGTACAAATGCCTGTATTGTACCGGCAAATCCACCTCCATGCACGCGCCATGCTCCCTCTCCTTTAAGCACCAGTTCGCTCAAGGCAAGGGCTAGAGAGACTCCCTGTTCCTTAACATTGTTTACCGGGTATATATTCTGGTTATACATATAGGAACTGTATCCTGAATCGACTACCATGCTGAGGAATGCTTTAAAGTCATTTCTTTCAAGGGCAGCTACCTGGTCCACTACACGCTGGTTATCTCCCTGGAAATGAATGGCACGGAGTATGGCACGGTCGCCTACTTTCTTGCGTATTTTTGGAATAATTTCAATTACCTGTTCCAGGCTGACCTGGCGCAAAACTTTAGCTCCCAGTTCAGCAGCCACAGCTTTCATATCGATAGGAAGCGAAGCATATTCTTCGTTAAGGTCGGCATGATTACCACCTGTATCAGTTATTACCAGGAAAAAACCTGTTGCCACAAAATCAAAATTCACCTTTTTTACTACAGGTTTTGAGGGGTCTGCGAAATCAATAGTGATCAGTCCGCCCATAGCGCATGCAGTCTGGTCCATCAATCCGCAGGGTTTACCAAAATAGTTGTTTTCAGAGTATTGTCCTATAATTGCATTCTGAATGGGATCAACCTTTCCGTCATTGAAAAGCTGATTGAGAATTGCACCAATCAGAACTTCAAATGAAGCTGAGGAACTTAATCCCGATCCCTTTGGCACACCACCGTCGATGCATGAATCAAAGCCGCCGATAGCATGGCCAAGTTCCTTAAAGCGCGAACAGATGCCTCTTATCAGCGCAGCAGAAGAATAGAGCTCACTTTTGTCAGGTTTCAGTGAAGATAGATCTACCGCTATTTTGGGATAACCTTCCGACAAAATGCGAATAATATTGGTGTTGCTCTTAGCTGCAACAGCCACATTATCAAGATTAACCGCACCGGCAAGCACTCGTCCCCAGTTATGATCAGTGTGATTGCCGCCTATTTCTGTACGACCGGGAGAACTGAAAAATTCAGGATCATTGGTACCGAATGCTGACCGGAACTGATTCAGAAGATCAGTATATCTTTTTGCATTCCGTTTTAATTCAGCCGGATCATTGCCGTACAATTCACGGAAAGTCTTGTTATCTCTATTATTAATCTTGACGATCAGATTTTCAGTTGTTGCCATTGACATTAGATTTTGATTGTTATGATTCGATGTAAAAATAATAATTGTCAGGTAATAATGTACAGGGGCCGTCTCAAAATAAGAAATGAGACGACCCCTGTCAATAAGCTTAAACTTAGTTTATGTATTTCTCTATTTATGCTTGCTCCCCACCAGAGCGAAAAATACGATATACAGATAACAAATTATCGGCAGAATGAACGCGAACCTTACACCAAGTCCGTCAGCCATAAGACCCATCAGAACGGGTATTATTGCTCCACCGACAATCAGCGTATTTATCAGGCCGGAGGCCATGCTTAGCTCACCCTTATCCAGTCCGTCAACTCCTAATGCAAAAATATTGGGGAACATTATGGAGTTGAAGAAACCGATTGATAATCCAAGCCACAGAATTATTGGTCCGTTTGCACACATAACAACAACCAGGAGGACTGCTGCAATCATTCCAAAGACTGCAAGTGACCTGTTTGCCTTTCCTTTGCCAAGCTGCATAGCAAGATAATTTACCAGTGCAATTCCTGCGAAAATCAAACCATCGGTTATCTCACGTCTCACAAACCACCCGACAAATAATGCCAGTAACAATACCAGTACTGTATAAAGATATTTCTTTGACGAAGAAACATTGGAAAGCATGAATGACCCGTAGAACCGGCCGACCATAGCGCCTCCCCAGTAAAGAGCTATCATTATTGCAGCATCCGACTGGGCCATGTTCAGTGCTTCCTGGAAATATCTCTGGAGCATTGCAGCAGATCCTACTTCAGCACCGACATAAAAGAAAATACCAACAGCTCCCATAATTACATGCGGATATTTCCAAATGCTTTTCTTTTCTTCACCCTGGGTAGGGATAACCGGAAGCTTCAGCAGATATACAGCTATCGCAATAATTATGACAACCACTGCTATGATCAGGAAGGGAGTTGGTACCGACTTGGCGGCATCAGCAGCATTGAGTGCTGTAGCGGCTGTTTTAAAAACAAATACACTGGCAATGATAGGTGCAATGTAGGTTGCGATTGAATTCAACGCCTGAGTAAGGTTTAATCTTCCCGAGGCTGTTTGGGATGGTCCCAGAGCTGTAACATATGGATTTGCAGCGACCTGAAGAAACACGACACCACCGGCCATTATAAATATTGCAAATAAAAAGAAAGGAAAGGATAATGCTTTGGCAGCCGGAAAAAACAGAAAGCTTCCCAGCGCTACGAGCAACAGCCCAAGAATTACGCCTGCTTTATATCCTATTTTTTTAATAATACTCCCGGCCGCAAAGGAGAGAACGAAATATGTAAAAAAGAAGGCACCGTTTACCAGCTGAGCTTCAAAGTTTGAAAGGTCAAAAACCGCTTTGAACTTATCAGCCAGCGTAATGTTGAAAGTTGTAACGAACCCAAACAGGAAGAATATCATCCCCATAAAGGCCATACCAACTGCCTGTGTATTTTTCTGCTCTGTCATTGTATAGATTTTTAATTAAACAAATAATACGATGTTTTTTGGCAGAGGTAAAATTACATCTTAAGATCGATTTTCAAACTGATCAGAAGCAATAATTATTAATATTTTAAACAATTAACCTCATTTTGTGAATAACTATATTTGCAGAAACATGCTGGTGAAGACAAGATACTTCATATTTATTTCATTTAAAGGCACATCCTATCATGGATGGCAATTCCAGCCCAATTCTGTTACGGTTCAGAAGACACTGGATGAAACCCTTGGTACAATTCTGAATGAAAGAATTTCCACAACCGGTGCGGGAAGGACTGATACCGGTGTCCATGCATTAGTTTTTTGTGCCCATTTTGAGAGTATCAAACCTGATCTTGCAACCAATAAAAACCTGATATTCAGGTTAAACCGTTTTCTGCCGAAAGATATTTCAGTATCCGGAATTTCAAAAGTCCTGCCGAATGCACATGCCAGGTTCAGCGCTGTTTCCAGGACGTACAGGTACTATATCTCAACAGCCAAGGATCCATTCAGCGAAGATTCATCATGGTTTCTGCAAGGCAATATTGACTTAAATCTGATGAATAAAGCATGCGTATTGCTTTTAAAACACTCTGACTTTACGAGCTTCAGCAGACTACATTCCGATGTTAAAACCAATTTATGCCGGATATTTTCAGCTGAATGGGAAAAGACAGATGATAATTTGATTTTCACAATAAAGGCTGACCGGTTCCTCCGAAATATGGTGAGAGCAATTGTTGGTACTATGATTGAACTTGGCCAGGGGAAAATAAATCTGAAAGATTTTGAGGATATTATAATTGCAAAAGACCGCTGCAGGGCAGGGAAATCGGCTCCCGCGAAGGGATTATTCCTTGAAGATATAGAATATCCGGAAGAGATATTTGTTTAAGATGTTACAGATTAACATCATTCCAGATCTCCCACGATCTTTCGGCTTGTGCGTAAAGCATTTTCAAACCGGTTATTATTTTGCAGCCCCTCTCCTTCCCTTTTCTTAAAAATGCTGTAAACTCGGGATTATATACTAGGTCGAACAGGATATGTTTCTCATTCAACAGGTTAAAATTAATATCGGGCATAGTTGTTATATCCGGAAACATCCCGAGTGGAGTTGTATTGATGATTAAATCAGCTTTTCGAATCACCCGGGAAGTAAGATCTCCGTAAGTGATGCAATCTTTCTTTTTTGTTCTTGAAACAAAAGTTACTCCTATATCCATCTTTTTCAATGTGTAAGCAACAGCCTTTGAACTGCCGCCGGTTCCAAGTATTATCGCATTCTTTATATGCTCAGCTACAAAAGGCATTACAGATACTTTTATGCCAGTTATATCGCTGTTATATCCGGAAATTCTAATCTGATTCTCTATCCTTTTGATTTTCAATACATTTACTGCACCAATTTCCTTTACTGCAGGGTCTGTATCGTCAATATAATTTATGATTTCTGTCTTATAGGGAATAGTAATATTAAGTCCGCAAAGTTCAGGAGTTTCAAATATCAGCTCAGGGAACCTGTTAAGCGTTTCAAGCGGATAGTTTTCATAAGAACAATCCATGATCCCTTCCCTGGCGAATTTTTCGGAAAAATACTTACCTGAGAAAGAGTGACCGAGAGGATATCCTATAAGGCCGAATTTTCTCATCTAACAAATGATTGTTCCTTTCCTTGCTGTTGAGGCATTACTTTCTGTAAGTATCCGGAAGGAACTGAAAGAATGTATCACCTCTCAGGCCCAGGCGGAGCGATTCAAGAGGGATGATCTCGTTAGGAGCAATATTGCCAAGGTTGACATTGGCTCCAAAATGTTTTATGAACCAGGCTTGCTGTGATTTCAGCGGTGCTTCCCATATCACATTTTCGAGTTTGACATGTTCCGATATTGCGTGGATGA
>CAZLCF010000045.1:0-15792 GCA_964557905.1 uncultured Rikenellaceae bacterium
TTTTCGTATCTGATTCCAGGACATTTAACCCATCATTCAGTGCTCCATCATTGTCATCCATCAATAATCGCAATTCGCCACGTTTGACAAATAGTGATTTATCTCCGGGATTCTTCTGAATTTGCTCTTCAATCAGTCTTTTGGCAACAGCTCTGTCATGCAGATCATTTTTCGACTTCGATCTCCCCAAAACTAAATCTACAGTCAGCCTGTTATTATATGCATCAAAATATGTACTATCTGCTTTTATCGCGTTTTCAATGTTTCCCAGGGCGTCGCTGTACTCTTTATTAAATATGCTTAACGTAGCTAGCCGGTTGTAATACATTGCATTTTTGGAAAATTCATCAGTCATGTTCCTTAAGTCTGGGACCTTACTGGCAAAGAACTCTGGTATATTGGCTGCTCTTTTATCAAAAATTAAATTTTCGAGCAATACAGGAGGAGAATCGTTACCATTTTCATCTATATGGGTAATGTATAGCTGGGTATAAGGACCTCTGTTTTTTGAGGAAAAAACAAGCCATCTGCTATTGGGTGACCAGGAATGCCATGAATTCATTTTTTCTGTATTGCATTTCATTAAGCGTGGAATTCCTCCATTGGCTGGCATAATATATAGTTTGCTGTCACGCTGTAACAGCATGAAGTTTTCCGACTGACAAAACACCACCCATTTACCATCGGGTGAATACCTGGCAAAGAAGTTGCTTTTATTGTTATTTGAAGCACCGGCAACAGGCATGGACTGCCCGCCCTTGCCTTCGTTAAACGGAATACGGTACAGGTCAAACTTAAATTCCTTCTGCCTTGAAATGAATTCTTTAACATCCTCTGAATTAAGCAATACGCTCTGTGATTTTTCAATTTTGGAAGACATATACCTGTCAGCCCGGGTGAACAATACTTCACGACCGTCAGGCGACCAGTTCGGGTTGCTTTGAACATATTTTTTATCGGAAGCTCCCGGGAGCTCATAAAATTTCTTTGCATCCCTGTCATATACGGCAATTATACCTTTAATTGGGAAAAACAATTGCGAATAATCCAGGTTATCTACAGCCACAAATACGGAACGATCCTTTACCGTTGATAGGACATATTTACCATTAGGGGAAATCTGAGACAGTAAACCATATGTTGGTTCCCCTTCATCTCTTTTATAATCGCTCCATGTGATTATTTTATCAAAAGACATTTGAACTGTATCCTTCAGAGGGGCAATCAAATATGATCCTTTGTCATTGGCGTAATCAATATCCATGGCAATAAACCCGTTTCTCGAAAATGAATGACAATTTGCACAAACGGGTATGTTCCCTAAAACTTTCTGAGGTTTTCCCCCGGAAATGCTGCCTGAATACCATTCTATTTCATGAACATTTTTAACAGCATAGCCAAATGGCAGGGGCACAGCCCTGTAAAAAACTGAAGCACCGACTGAATCCTTTGAAAAAGAAAAGGAAACCCTGCCGGATGAACATTTTCCGCCAAGGATACTGTTATGCACGCCGACAATTGTAATTGAAACAGGTTCTGATGCTGAAACAGTTTTTATATTCAGCCAAACTGCTGAATCAGGCCTCCAGGCGGGTGATTCCACAATTTTGCGATATAATTCTTTCCCGCTTCGGATTAAAAGGCGGATATACCAATGCGCCGATGCATTCAATGTGTCATTCCATGAAAATTCAGGTGCTGAAAATTCAGGAGGGAAAATAGTAGCTTCCTGGGGGTAATCAATAACAATCCCAGATGGATGGATCTGGTTCTTTTCTATATATTGAAACTGATTATCAACATGCACTCTATTGCAGGAGCATATAAGAAGAACCAGGAAGGAAGCAACCAACGTATTATTCAACTTATTCACAATTTTTGAAGGTAAATTACTACAAATTTATTGATATTACAAAATCATCCGGATCACCTCACAGGGACCATGTGAATAGTTTAGCGAAATAAAAAAGGCCGGCTTAATATGCCGGCCTTTTTACAAATACATTCTATACTCAAAGTTATCTTTTAGTAACCCGGGTTCTGAATTAATTTGGAATTCTTATTCATTTCAGATCTATAGATCGGGAAGAAATAACACTTATCGTTCCATGCGCTGGTTTCTTCAACAAAAAGTATGTCGGAATAGATCGGAGCAGCGCCCCAGGTTGAACCATCAGCCTTAAGATAAGTGGTTGCAGCTGTAGTCAGGTATTTTACGTCAACACGATGTTTCGGTTTATATGCACTGGGACCGATCACCCATCGGCGTACATCAAAGAAACGATGATCTTCGAATGCAAGCTCAATGCGGCGTTCGTGCCTTACCGCTGTACGCAGCTGAGACTGGGTCAGTCCTGAAGCTAGATTTGGCTGACCTGCCCTGGTACGTATGCTGTTGATAGCAGCTGTGGCATCGACAAGATCAGAACCAGTATTTTCCTCGATGCAGGCTTCGGCATAGTTCAGAAGGATTTCGGCATATCGTATATGACGGAAAGGAATATCCTGATTCACATACTGCGGGTCGAGTGATGGATCAACAAACTTACGCAGGTAATAGCCTGTCCTTCCTCCGTTCCAGTTTTCGATGGACCCCTGACGGGTATCAACACCTGGAACAAGCATGGTCGTACCGTCCATCGCATATACATGTCCTACCTGAATTTTGTCCCATGGATCTAAAGGCTGAACATCTGTCGGACGTTTTCTCCACGGACAACCCTCATAAAGGATTGAAGCATAGAAGCGGGCTTCGCGTTTTGCATACGGATTGGCAACTTCCGTAGGATTTGTCCAGCTGAAAGCTGTACCGTCCTTCATTTCATATTCATCCACAATATCTCCCAGAGGGGTATTGTTGCCCCAGAGGTGGTAGCCATTTGGCCCGCAATACTTAGCCGGGAAGTAATCGGACCAGTCATAAGCCGATTTGAGAGTAAAATACTGAAGAAGGATATCTTCTGATTCATACCCGTAGGACAGGAAGTAAGCGACAAAATTCTGGGCGACGGAATCACCGGGAGCAGGGGTTGGCTTGTAAAGGCTGAATTGATTCAGATCGATTACTGCTTTTGCTGCAGCCTTGGCAGCAGCCCACCGGGTAGCCTGGGATCCAGTGGTATAGCCCAGCAGTTCCTTATTTGTATAAGATGCAGCGGCGCCGGTTAAATAGTTCGACATTTTTGTACCTTCATGCAGATCGCTGGCAGCGTAGAGCAGCGTCCTTGCCTTAAGGGCAAGCGCAGCTCCCTTGGTTGCACGACCCCTGTTATCACCTGTAAAGGCATCAGGCAGGTACATTGCTGCAGTGTCAAGCTGACCAACTATGTAGTTTATGCATTCTTCATAAGTACTTCTTGCAATGCTGTAATCCTCATCTAATCCATAGGGCTTTCTTATAATAGGCACGCCGCCATACAAGGCAGCCAGGCAATGATATGTATAGCCCCTCAGGAAGTAAACCTCGCCAATCGTACGTTGCTTTGTTGCATCATCAATAAATTTGACACCGCCAACTTTTGAAAAGAACAGGTTGCATGATCTCGCGGTCTTATAAAGAGCATCCCATATATAATGGCGACGGGTATTTGCGGTAGGACTTACACCATCACTACCCCCCAATGGTCCATTGCCTCCCCAATTCCAATCCCAGCCCATAAGAGCATCCTGGGTCATAAGACTTTTATTGAAGTCGAAACAGCCCCAGTCTGGTGTAAAGGATGTTTCATCGACGAAATCGGAGAGCCTTTCGATAGCGAACGGATACCCCAGGGCATTTCTATAGATTTCACTGACAAAACCGGCACATAGATTTGGGTCCGTCCAAACGGAAGCATCAGAATAAGCTCCCAAAGGAGTCGTGTCAAGGAAGTCTTTTTTACAGGAAGTAGCTATCCCTATTAAAGATATTGCGCTTAATATAAATAATAATTTTCTCATATCACTTTAATTTTTAGAAGGTTAAAGTTACTCCAAGGTTCACAACTCTCTGGAGAGGATAAGATGTACCCCCATTTACTTCAGGGTCTATCTCTTTCATCTTGCTCAGAGTTAACAGGTTTTGTCCGCTGACATATACACGTAGATTTTGGATAGATATTTTATTAGTAATGCTTGATGGAAAAGAATATCCAAATTCCATGCTTTTCAGGCGAACATAATCTGTAGAGAACAGCCAGAATGTATTGCGCTGGTTTCCAGGAGACCAGTACTCGTTGCTGCGGTTAAAGCAGCGCGGCCAGCTGGCATCAGTGTTTTCAGGCGTCCAGCGGTTCTCTACCCAGCTGGTATAGTAATTTCCGATATCGCCCGATTCAGGATTAAGATAAACTGTGGCACCGGTTGCTGCCTGGAACAATACGCTGAGATCGAATTGCTTATAATTAAAGTTTGCGTTAAATCCGCCAATAAAAGTTGGTAAATTTGTCTTATCTTCCATAACCCTGTCCAGTCCATTGATCGCACCATCATCGTTCACATCCTTGAACATCAGATCACCCGCCTGTGCGCCTCCCCAATGAGGATAAGCATCCAAAGCGGCGGCATCCTTGAAAACTCCGATGACTTGATAAGATAACACGGCATTCATAGGCATGTTCTCTGATTTCTGGTAATCGGGTATTCCCGGAGTGTCATAGTTGAATGTGATTTCGTTTTTTGCATAGCTGCCATTCAGGGAGAGATTATAGCCAAATTCTCCGGCAATACCGTGGTATGTTATCACATATTCAAAACCCTTATTTGCAACCTTTCCGATGTTCTGGGGAGGAAGATTTATCCCTGCACTTCCAGGGGTGACTGCAGATGCCTGCCACAGGATCCTGGTACGCAGGTTATAGAAAAAGTCGGCGTTCACTGTCAGCGTCTTATTCAGCAGCGTTGCATCGAAGCCAATGTTCGACTGGTTAGCTATCTCCCATGTAACATCGGGATTAGGAACGACGTTTTCGATCAGCATCTTGTAGGCGGCACTCTGTCCAAAATAATAATCCCTTTGATCGAAACTATAGGTAGAAAGAAATTGATATTCTCTCAATGATCCGCCATAATAAATTCTGTCATTACCTGTCTGTCCCCATGAAGCACGGAGTTTAAAGTCACTTATGAAGGGAATGCTGTTTTGCCAGAAAGTCTCATCAGAAACACGCCATCCGAGTGAAAATCCGGGAAAGAATCCGAATTGTTTGCCCGGCTTGAACATGTAGGAACCGTCATATCTCAAAACCACTTCTGCCAGGTATTTCTGGCTGTAATCGTAGTTGAAACGGCCGAAATAACTAAGGTGGGCATTCTGATCGGCCCAGCCATTATTGGTCATGTTTACGTCAGCAGCACCTGCAAACAGCTGCGGGATAGCGGAGGTAACGTAATTCTTTCTGAAAGCATTTTCATAGTCATTCAGCACATACTGGGATTCCGAACCAACCATCAGTTTTATATGGTTTTGAGCCAGGGCTGTTTCATATGTGGCAAACACGTTAAAGGTTTCCCTCACTCCGCTCTGCCAGTTCTCCGTAAGCTGAGGGGCATTATATCCTCTCAGGTTTTTTGTCAGGCCGGATGCATCTTTGTTAATCCCATCCCATGAATAAAGGTACCATGGAGTATCGAATCTCTTACCGAATCTGAACATTTTATCGTATGAACCATTAGCCTGCAGAGACAATCCCTTTACCCATGGGATCGTAATGTCAAGCCTTATGTTGCTTTCCAGATAATAGTAGCGGTCATGGTTAAAACCTGTTGCATTGGTAACGGTTACGGCAGAATTATAGCCATATTCGATATCGGGCCCCGGGTCTCCGGTGGGCCACCAGGCCTGCATGTTTGGCTTACCCCTCATGAGCATGCGGAAAATATCCCCTACACCGACCGTGGGAAAGTTTTTTTCTTCCTGGCGGCCGGAAGCGTCGAAGGAAATACTTATATTCTTCGATATTTTCCCATCTATGTTGCTGCGAAAATCATACTGGGTAAAGTTAGTTGCACTGTTTTTGTAATAGGCATCCTCGTATTTACTTCCAAAAGAAAGGAAGTATTTCATAGCCTCTGTACCGCCGGAAACAGATATGTTTTCGTAATTCTGTGCCGACCATGGTTTAAAAACTGAATGAAACCAATCAGTATTGGGATGTCCCCATGGGTCGGATCCATCGGCAAACTGTGTAATATCAGCGTCTGAATACACCTGGTTACGTCCCTTGCTGGGGGCAGCATAATATGCAATCTCGTTCAGACATGCAGCATAGGTAGCTGCGTCGGCCATTTTAGGGATAACATCGGGCTGGTTAAAACCGGTGTTCAGGTTTATGGTGATTGTAGGTTTCCCGATCTTACCGCGTTTGGTTGTAACCAGGATAACACCGTTTGCAGCCCGGGTACCATATATGGCTGCCGATGCATCCTTCAGAACGGTAAAGCTTTCAATGTCGCTGGGGTCCAGGCGGTCGAGAGAACGCTGCGGGATCCCGTCAACAACTATCAGGGGGGCGTTATCACCCAGGGTATTGCTGCCACGAATTGTAATCGTAGTAGCGTCGTAACCTGGTTCACCACTCTTCTGAATGGCTGTCAGCCCGGGTATACGGCCTATAAGGCTGTTTGTATAGTTTGTGGCTGGTGATTGTTTAAGGTCTGATCCTCTAACAGCACTGATAGAGCCGGTTAAACTGGCTTTTTTGGCTGTACCGTAGCCTGTAACAACAACTTCTTCAAGAGCTGTTACTTCGGCTGTGAGGGCAACATTTATGGTTGTCCTGCCGTTTAAAGGAATCTCCTGAATAACGTACCCGATAAATGAAAATGTCAGTGTGGCATTTCCATCTGTAACGGATATTGAGAAATTTCCTTCAGCATCGGCAATAGCGCCAAGAGTCGTACCTTTTACCAGGATATTGACACCAGGCATCGCTTCACCTGTTGAAGCATCAGTTACTTTACCAGTTACTCTGATCTGTTGCTGATCGTCAGCAGAAGGATTTCCCGGAGCAAGTGAATAGACAGGGTATGCCAATCCACAAATCAGCAGGAAAATCACAATTTTCAAAGCTGGCAGTAACTTTTGAAAATTTCCATCTGGCTTTAAAAGCCAAAAGAAGTGGTCAGTTTTTTTCATACGGTTACATTGTTTGTTAGTTAATGATTAGTAATTAGGGTTAATTATATTATAAAATGATTTTCAAGGGTTTTAGATTCTTTGGGGAAAAAACATATTTCAGACATACTGCCATTTTTACAAAAAGATATTAAATCAGTTCAGCAGGTAAATATCTCCCGATAATATTTACCCTAAATTACGAACAGGATTTAGTAAAAGCAAATATTTTTTCAATAATCTCTTTTTTTCATAACTTGGTTGAAAATGAAATTCTGCCGGAAAGGGAATTCTGGAGGTTCTTAATGCACTGACAAACTGGTTATTATCATTTCAGACCTCTGAATCCCACCATAGCTGAATATTCATAAAATTGGATATTATGCGCCCTGGGAAAAATTCGCTTTTGGTCTGGACGACGGTAGCAATCTTTTTTCTTGTCCATTTTGCTTATTTTCGGTTTTTCAATTGTTACCATCTTGTTTATCAGGAACAGACACAATTATTTCTTTATAACACAGATTACTTCTCTTCTTTCATGGCAAAACCCGGGGGCCTCAGTTCGTATCTGGGTGCCTTCCTGATCCAGTTTTACCAGAATTCAGCAGCTGCGGCACTAATTGTCTCTCTTTTAGGTATAGCTCTCTTCTTTATTTCAGCAAGTATTTTACGACATTACCAGGTAAATGGAATCCTCTGGTCCATAATCCCTGTTATGCTGCTTGCAGCCTTACAGAGTAATCAGCTTTATTTGCCTGGCACCACTGTAAGCCTGTTAATATCATGCTCGTTTTTTGCTTTATACATTTCAATCGATATTCACAAATTCAGATACCTTTTAGGATTTGCCGGATTTGCTTTACTTTACTTCGTTGCCGGCAGTTTTATGTTTCTTGCGGTTGTTCTCTGTGTGATCCATGAAGTGGCCCACTCAGAAAGTCCCAGGCGTTTAATTATCAGTCCGGGATATATATTAATTTCTATCCTTATCCCGGTTATCTCATCAAAACTGATTTATTATATAAATCCTGAAGAAACCTGGTTATCTGTTATGCCTTTTCAAGTGAAGAGATCAATGTTCCCTTTTTTATATGCATTTCTTTTATATTTTCCTCTTCTGCTCATATTTTTAAAATTATGGAAAGCAATTGCGAAAACCGGGCTTCGTTCGGAATGGAACTGGAAGAATGTACTTGCTGGCTTAATCGTTTTTATTTCTTTATCATTCATCCTGGTAAAATATGCATCTGATGAAAAAACCGAGATTCTTCTGAGAATTGACCAACATATTCAGAAGGGTGAATGGGACAAGGCACTGGAGTATTCATTCATGTATCCCGGTACTAATCAGCTGGTATTATATTATGGTAATATGGCCATGTTTAAAACAGGTCAGATGGGTGATAAAATGTTTCACCTTCCGCAGGCGGGTATAAGCGGATTGCTGCTTGAATGGAAACGGAATGAAGTAACCCCGTTTTTCGGAGGAGAGGTGTTCTATCAGCTCGGTTATACAAGTGAAGCTTACCGGTGGGCTTTTGAAGCCATGGTGGCAATGGGACAGAATCCACGGTCACTTAAGAGACTTGTTGTAACCAGTATCATTCAGGATGATGCTCCGGTTGCACAGCACTATATCAATATTTTAAATGAAACACTGTTCTACAGGAAATGGGCTCAGGACTGCCAGAAATTATTGGATGATCCTGAACTTCTGGTAAAAGATAAGGAGATAATGGGGAAAAGATATTTTCAAATGCATACCGATATCCTGGCCAGTCTTGACGGCAAAGATATAGGATTACTCCGGATGCTTCAGGATCATCCCGACAACAGGATGGCGTTTGAATACTACATGGCATACCTGCTGCTTAGCAGGGACCTCGATAATTTCGCCGAAAATGTTTTCAGGCTGAAAGATCTTGGATATTCATGTATCCCGGTTCATTATGAGGAGGCAATGCTTGCATACATGGACCATACAAAAAAGAATATCGTACCAGCAGGCTATTCAATAAGCCGGGAGACATTGAGACGGCTTTCAGGCTACCTGGAAATATATAATTCAGCAGCAGATAGGAATCTGGCTGCCCGGTCCCTGTACAAAAATTATGGCGGGACCTACTGGTTTTATCTGAATTTTGTAAATACTGAGCAATGAAAATCCTGACAGCTTTGAATAGAATTATCTGGTTTGTCTTTTTATGTTTCATTGCTGCTGCATGTTCAGACAGGAATAAATCCTATACCATGGTCGATAGGGAAGCAGCCATATTCCCCGATTATTCAGAAGTGACCTTCCCTCCGAATATTGCTCCAGCCAACTTTATTGTCAATGAAGATGCTGAAAAATTCGTTGTAAAAATCCATTCCGGGGAAAGTAATGAAATTACCGTTAAATCAGGTAAGGGTATTATAAGGATTCCTGTCAGGAAATGGAAAAAAGTGTTGCAGTCCTGTAGAGACAGGGATATGTATGTGGAGGTTTATGCCAAACGTGATGGAGAATGGATTAAGTTCAGGACTATTATCAATCATATTGCAAATGAGACAATTGATGAATACCTGGTTTACAGGCTAATAGAACCGGGATTTGAGTCATGGAACAAAATGGGGATCTACCAGAGGTGCCTTGAGAATTTTAATGAAAACCCCATCATGGTTAACAACATGAGCGATGGTAATTGCATGAACTGTCATGCTTTCAGTGCCAATAAAAGCAATATCATGATGTTCCACATGAGAGCACAGAATGCCGGCACGATTATCTTCAAAGACAAAAAGCTGGAAAAGGTAAATACTAAAACCGATAAAACAATTTCAGGTGGTGTGTATCCTTCATGGCACCCTGACGGGCAATACATAGCATTTTCTGTAAATAATATTGTTCAGATGTTTCATTCCGTCCGGGAAAATAGAATCGATGTGATAGATACGCTTTCCGACGTGGTACTCTATGACACCAGGACAAGGCAAATCAGCACCTGTAAAGCTCTTTCCACAAAAGAAAATTTTGAAACATTTCCATCATGGTCACCCGATGGAAAACATCTTTACTACTGCA
Organism: uncultured Rikenellaceae bacterium; assembly: GCA_964557905.1. GTDB lineage: Bacteria > Bacteroidota > Bacteroidia > Bacteroidales > VadinHA17 > LD21. The sequence goes on from CAZLCF010000045.1 coordinate 10,158, forward strand.
GCGCAAAATCAATTGAACTGGACAGATACGACCAGATACGCTACGATCTTCTAAGGATTGCATTTGATCCCCGTTCAAAACAATTCGGTGAAGTTGATACCGTGATTTATGCTTCAGTAAAAGGATTAAGCGTCTCATTCCCGCGTGTTTCACCTGACGGCAGGTATGTATTATTCTGTCTTTCAGATTATGGCAATTTCTCAATATGGCATCCCGAAAGCGATCTCTATATTAAAGATCTTGTTACAGGGGAAATTTCCAGACCGGATATTAACAGTCAGGAAACAGAAAGTTATCATTCCTGGTCTTCAACCGGACGGTGGCTGGTATTCAGCAGCAGACGGCTTGATGGTCTTTTTACCCGTCCTTTTTTTACATATTTTGATTCAACTGGCAAAGCACATAAACCATTCATCCTGCCCCAGAAAGATCCTTCATTTTATACGACATTCATAAAATCTTATAATGTTCCCGAACTTGTTACATCGCGGATATGGCTTAATCCGCGAATATTATCCAAGACAGCCCATGAAAATGCAATTCAGGCTACATTCAGCAGCAATGAGTAATTGTTTTAATAATATATCCTGAAATCTATGAAAACAAAAACCGGCATAATCCTTGGATTCATGATGTTCCTCCAGTATTACATCTGGGGCTCATGGTATGTGACAATGGGAACCTTTATGACCAAATTCCTTGGTTCAACCGGAATACAGATCGGAGCAGCTTACAGTGCCCTTGCAATTGCAACCATGATATCTCCATTCTTTATCGGGATGATAGCCGACCGGTTTTTTGCAGCACAGAAGGTAATGGGAGTCCTGCATGTAATTGGCGGTATTCTGCTATTCCTGGCATCCAGGATAACCACAAACGCTCCATTTTATTGGGTGATATTACTTTATTCACTGGCGTATATGCCGACCATTGCTCTTTCTAACAGTGTGGCATTCAGGCAGATGAGTGACCCTGGCAAGCAGTTTCCCCTTGTAAGGGTATTTGGAACAGTTGGATGGGTCGTATCCGGTTTTATGATCGCCTTATTCGGAATCGAACAAACACCTTCAACATTTTATATGGCCGCAATAGTTTCTGTTGCTCTCGGCTTATTCAGCTTTTTCCTTCCTGATACGCCCCCCCAGGCTACTGCGCCATCATCGGCCAAATCAATAATGGGAATAGACGCCTTTGTACTTTTCAGGGATAAGCCTTACCTGATCTTCTTCATTGCAGCAATATTTGTATGTATTCCTCTTTCATTCTATTTCGGTTTTGCCAACCTCTACCTGAACCAGTCGGGTATGGAGAATGCTGCCGGCAAGATGGTTATGGGACAGATATCCGAGGCCCTGTTTATACTGGCAATCCCATTCCTTTTCAACAGGATAGGAGTGAAGAAGATGCTCCTTATCGGGATGACAGCATGGATACTACGGTATCTCTGCTTTGCCTTCGGCAATATGGGTGCAAACCTTTGGATGCTGTATACGGGCATTATACTTCATGGTGTCTGTTACGATTTCTTTTTTGTTACGGGGTATATGTATACCGAAAAGAAATCAAATGAGAGGATCAAGAATGCTGCACAGGGATTGTTCACCTTTGTTACTTACGGGCTGGGGATGTTCATAGGTACATGGTTCTCGGGCTTTGTAACTAATGCCTATTCGGTGAACCAGGTGTACCAATGGCAGAAGATATGGTATATACCTGCTTATATTGCCATTACAGTTCTTATATGTTTCATATTTTTCTTTAAAGAGAAAAAAGAGATTGAAATAGTTAAATAAAGCATGATGGCTTCTTTTAAGATAATTTATCCTGTCCTGCTCCTGCTTTTAATGTCAGGTTGTCAGGAACAGCCCGGATCAACCGGTGTATTGTCTTATGTCGATCCTCAAATTGGAGGGGTAGGCCTTCTCCTTCAGCCTACCCGTCCTACGGTGCACCTGCCTAACCAGATGATAAGGGTATATCCAGTAAGGAAAGATTATCTTGACGATCAGATAAGATATTTCCCCCTGACGATCATTTCACACCGGCTGGGTGAACTGTTCGGAATAATGCCATTTACAGGAGATATCTCCGGTAATGAGCCTGTATCTTCGTGGGATAACCAGCTTGAAATGTCGACTCCCTTTTATTTTTCAACGTGGCTTGAATCTTATGATATTACAGTAGAGTTTGCACCGGGAAGGAAAACAGGATATTTCCGCATTACATTTCCGGGCATTACAGATAAAAAGCTATTCCTTGCCCGTCTCAGGGATGGTGAATGGCAAATGATTGATAATAAGACAGTTACAGCGGAGGAATCATTCAACGGAATGAAAGCCTTTGTTTTCGGCAAGTTCAGCGAGGAAGGATCATTTCAAACCGCAATAATATCAGAACGGAATAGTCAATATGTCATTTTCGATAAAAGTCCAGCGGATGTGATCGAATTCAAATATGCCGTTTCATTTATTTCAGCAGAACAAGCCAGGCAAAATCTTGCTGAAGAGATGCCTCACTGGTCGTTTGAAAAAGTGAAAAATGATGCAGAAGAATTGTGGAACAGTGTTCTGAGCAGGATAGAAGTTGAAGGCGGAACAATTGCGCAGAAGCGCACTTTCTACACGGCTTTCTACCGCTGTTACGAAAGAATGATAGACATCACGGAGGGAGAAAAATATTATAGCAATTATGATGGGAAAGTGCATGAAGCAGAAAGGGATTTCTATGTAGATGACTGGATATGGGATACTTACCTGGCTCTTCATCCGTTGCGCACCATACTCGATCCGGAAATGGAATCGGACATGATCCAATCCTATATTGCCATGTATAAACAAAGCGGCTGGATGCCTACATTCCCTGTACTCTGGGGTGATAATCCCTGCATGAACGGTTTTCATTCAACAATAATGATACTGGATGCATACAGGAAAGAAATAAGGAATTTTGATCTTGGAACGGCTTATGAGGGAATGAAGAAGAATGCAAATGATGCAACAATGCTCCCATGGAGAAATGGTCCGTCGTGCATGCTGGATTCATTTTACCGCGAAAAGGGCTGGTATCCGGCGCTCCATCCCGGTGAAAAGGAGTCTGTTCCGCTTGTACATCCGTGGGAGAGAAGACAGTCGGTAGCCCTGACTCTCGGGCACAGCTATGACGACTGGGCACTGGCCCAGATGGCAAAAGAGCTTGGTAAAGAGGATGATTATAAGATATTTATAAAACGATCGGAGAATTACAGGAATCTCTGGCGGAATGAAAAGGGCTTCTTTATGCCCAGGGATGAAAAGGGCAACTGGATAGAAATTGATCCTGTGTTTGACGGAGGTATGGGTGGCCGCGACTACTATGATGAAAACAACGGTTGGACATACCTGTGGCAGGTACAGCATGATTTGCCCGGGCTGATAAGCCTTATGGGCGGTAAAAAAGGTTTTGAGGAACGACTTGACCAGCTATTCCGTGAAGATCTTGGCAGAAGCAAATATGAAATGTGGGCAAAATTTCCCGATTTTTCCGGGATAGTCGGGCAATTCAGCATGGGTAACGAGCCTTCCTTCCATATACCGTATCTCTATAATCTTACTGACTCACCCTGGAAAACTCAGAAAAAAATCAGGATGCTGCTTGATGCCTGGTATCCCGACAATATTTTCGGGATTCCCGGTGATGAAGACGGCGGAGGAATGTCGGCATTTGTTGTATTTTCAGCAATGGGATTTTATCCGCTGATCCCGGGATTACCTTTATATACCATTGGCTCTCCTCTTTTTGAAAAGGTTACAATTAACCTTCCAAACGGAAAGAAATTTATTGTTGAAGCCCCCGGCGGAACAGAAAAAAATAAATATATTCAAAAAGCCTGGCTGAATGGAAAACCTATAGATGCGCCCTGGTTTACTCATAACGACCTGGTAAAAGGAGGTATTCTCAGGTTTGAAATGGGACCCTATCCGAATATAAACTGGGGAAGAGGAACTGATATTGATTCACTTTTTATTGTCTTGCAATCAATTAGAAACTGATAAACTATGATAGTTACCTGTGTACACGTCCATGTAAAACCTGATACCGTTGAGGAATTTATAAGAATCTCAACAGAGAATCACCTGGCATCGCTGAAAGAACCGGGAAACCTGCGTTTTGACTTCGTTCAGCAGGCAGACGATCCATGCCGTTTCATGCTCTATGAAGCTTATGAATCGGAAGCCGCTGCTGCTGCTCACAAGAACACTCCGCACTACCTGAAATGGAAAGACACAGTACAGGACCTTATGGCAGAACCGAGGAAGGGAGTGAAATACAATATACTTCAGCCAAACGACAGGAAAAAATGGTAAAGCCATTCCAATTTGTCAGAATGCCTTTAATCAGTTTCGGACCAGGAAAAATTTCAAGTCTGCCTGGATTGATAAAAAAGTATGGTAATGAGATCATTCTGGTGACGGGTCAGAAATCGTTCATGAATTCCGATCTTGCTCTGATCCTTTTGGATACTTTTAAGAAAAATGGAATTAAACATCATCATGTTATAATCTCAGGTGAACCATGTCCCAGTATTATCGATCAAATTGTCAACAGGTTAAATAAAGAATCTCTCAAAGTTGTTGTTGGTATTGGCGGTGGCAGTACTATTGACGCCGGCAAAGCGATCTCAGCTATGCTGTACAGAGCAGATTCAGTTCAGGATTACCTGGAAGGCATTGGCAACAAAGAGCATCCAGGGACGAAAATCCCTTTTATTGCTGTTCCTACCACCTCAGGTACAGGCAGTGAAGCAACAAAAAATGCAGTTATTTCAAGGATCGGCAAGGATGGATTTAAAAGGTCGCTTCGTCATGATAACTTTGTGCCGGATATAGCTTTAGTTGATCCCGAACTTACAATTAACTGCCCTCCGGATATTACAGCGGCAAGCGGTATGGACTGTTTTACACAGCTTACAGAAGCATATCTCTCGGATAAGTCGAACGAATATACGGACGCTTTTGCTTTAGAAGGACTTAAAGCAATTAAATCATCTCTCAGGGATGCATTTAATAACGGTCAGAATATTGTTGCCAGGACAGGAATGTCATTTGCTGCTCTTACCTCCGGAATTTGTCTTACAAATGCAGGACTGGGCGCTGTACATGGTTTCGCTTCATCAATCGGCGGTATGTACAATATTCCTCACGGTATAGTTTGCGGTACTTTGATGGCAATAGCCAATGAGGTTACTGTCAGGAAATTACGGGAAAGTTCCTATAATCCGGCAGCTTTAAAGAAATATGCCCTGCTTGGTGAGTTATTTCTTGATAAGGAAGGGAAGAGTCAGAATTTTTACATAGATGGCTTTATTGAATACCTTCACCTTCTGACCAACGAATTTAAACTGCCCGGATTAAAGCAATCTGGTATAAGTAAAAATGATCTGGAAATGATTTGTACATCCACAGAATGTAAAAATAATCCGGTGAAACTTGGAACTGATGATCTGATGGAGATCCTGACAACAAGATTTAGCTAAACGATGAGCCTTGCATGGTTCAGATTTTATGAAGCATTAACTGATCTTCTTCGTAAAGGGACGAGGAAAACCGCGTTGTGATATACATGCACCGGAAATCCGTCGGTAAAGGATGCTATAGAA
>CAZLCF010000046.1:0-15707 GCA_964557905.1 uncultured Rikenellaceae bacterium
TGGTTTGTCCAGATACACACTGATTTCCACACCATTATCTTTGGCTGTAACACTGATCTTAGAGTTAAAATTAAAATCTTTATAACTCAGCTCAGCATTAATAGTCTTGGTTGCCGCATCAACCTTACGGTCAACAACCGAGGGTACCAGGTCCCATTGTTCCGGGGTATTCTGTAACCTTATTGCACCACCGGTCGAAGTCCTTACACCGTGATGAATAATTTCAATTCCGGCAGTTTTTTCATCAAAAAACATACCGGTGTACTGGTTACTGTAGACCAGCACATTTACTCCCCGGGTTTCAAAATATCCCTGGTCATTTATAACAAGCTTCTGGCCATAAGCATAGCCAGATGTTATGCTAAAGCTGATAAAGGCAATAAGAAGCACCTTTGACCTCATAAGAATTCCTGATTTCACTCTGATTATTTTTTTCATGGTTCTCATTATTTAGTATTACTATTTATTTACCTGCACTTATTTCCTCACCGATCCTGAACCAGTTAAAGTCGACATAGCCGCCCGGATTCATTGTGGCATAATTGAACAGCCCGAAACGGTAACCCATGAAGTGCGGCATTGAATATTCCATCTTAAGCTGTGATCCTATCGGTCTCCAGGTTTTGTCATCAAGACTGTAATAAAAACTGGCAATGTCCGCACGTTCCCGGAAATTGCATTCGGCTTTCAGATAGGCCGTTTTCTGATTCAGCGGAACACTTTCAATTTCTACAGGGAGGTTTGTCTGAGCGCTGACCATTACAATTGATTTGGAACCGTTGTTATATTTTACCCCAACCAGTCCGAATTTTCTCTGCAGTAAGGCAAGTCCTGCAAAATCGCCTTCCTTCATATTTGTAACGTCTATAACGGTCGATCCGGAGCATACTGGCCCGAACGTGCGCTGTGTCAGGGTATTTTTTGCCTGTACAAAGAGGGTGTCAACACGCCCGGTGGTAAGCCGCAGGAAGCCTTTTCTCCGGGTTACAGACCACAGGGTGTTGTCGGGATTATGATTCCACTGCCACACGAGAGGAAGCGCCTTATCTCCTTTTTTTCTGTTGAACTCGTCGGAAGTGACGATGCCGGGAATCAGTCCTTTGCTCGCGGGGAGATCAAGTGTTTCGGGGACTTTACCATTAACACCTATCACTGGCCAGCCATCTTCCCATTTCATGGGTACAATATAGGGGATACGTCCAACCGATCCGTAATCCCTGAAAAGATATGCATACCATTTGCCTTCAGGTGTGTCGACCATCCCGCCCTGGGCCACGCCAATATCCTGGAAGGCGAGCCTTCCTTCCCACGGTCCTGTTATCTTGTCGGCCCTGTGGATGACAACTGTCCGCATGCCGCCTTTTGGCCAGGTGATGTTAAAGATATAATACCTGCCATTGACCTTAAACAATTGTGAACCTTCTCCCAGCCCGCTGTCGGGTCCCGAAGGTGCACTTGAATTTTCAAGGATAACCTGATTTATTCCGCCGGTCTTGACTCCTGATAAATCAGCATTAAGTTCAACAAGGGTAAGTTTTTTATTGCCGTAAATCAGATAAACACGACCATCATCATCGAAAATTAATGTATGGTCATGAAAGCTCGGACTGAATGATATCTCTTTCCAGGGACCTTTTTCTATATCCTTTGTTGACCATATATATGTTTTACCTGTTGTTGATGAAAAGGTCGACACATAGAAGGTTTCGTTATGATAACGGATGCAGCTGGCCCATGAACCTCTCCCATAAGCATTTTTACCGTTATTGAGAATTAACGCGTCAATATTCCCCAGTGTGTTGTAAGCATAGTTAACGAGCTCCCAGTTTACAAGATCTTTTGATTTCATTATTGGAACACCCGGGCTCATGTGCATTGTTGTACTGCTCATGTAGTAAGTGTCGCCGACACGTATTATCGACATATCGGGTACATCGGCAAAAATTACAGGATTCCGGGCAGTTTTCGGCTGTCCCGAAGCAGTTAAATTAAAAAGTATGGCTACCACCACAAAGAGTACACAGATTTTTTTCATAAGCCAGATTTTTATGTGTTTAAATGTTTTAAAATATTAAAAATTATCATGTGAAATAGCATTTGTATCTTATTAAATCGTATGGACCTGAAAAATGAAGTATGAATAATTATTTTTCCCAGGAAAAAGAACAAAATTTTTGAAGGCATTATTTATTTTCATTATTGTTATATGTACAATATTCTGAATTATCTGTCACGCTAAATACCGGAGCCTGCATAGTCCCGAAAAGATTTCAGAATCCTTGTGAATCCAGTTAATCACCGTGGGATCAATCCTTTCACCCCAGGGTCCGTAGAAATCGTTGCCATCGTATTGAAGGCTGTATACGGCACCTGACCAGTCGAACCGGGTTGAACGGAAAACTCCTTTTCTATGGATCCGGAAGAAAGATCCTGGCAGTTATCAAACCGTTAGAAATTTCAGCTTGTGGATGATCATCCCGGAGAGTTGAAAGCTGGCTGAGACTGAGAATCAATGGTATAATAACGGACAGTGATATCATTACAGCAAGTTTTGACACATTCTGATTCCATAAATACCTGAATAGAGTCATTGTTTTAAAACTTTTGGAGAACCACATGTTTTTCCTTTCCATCATAATTAATCTCGGTCTGAAAATTTTTTGAAAATTCTATCCCAGTGCCCGCTTCAGGAGAAACAGTGACTAAGCGGAATACTCTTTTCTTTAGCATCCCCGGGAATTCCCCGTTTCGTCTGCCGATTGTCAGAATCCGGGAATCATCATTCCACCTGAAGGCTATAGTTGAGAAAACACCTTTTTCATAATTATAATTATCATTCTCGTCTTCATAAAGCTCGAACCTTCCGTTTGTGCCTTTATATATCCTGATCTCAACTGTATCGGCCGGAAGCTGTCCGGTATACTGGATCTTTTTACCCATAGGTACAATAGAACCGGCCCTTACAAACAGTGGAATCTTATTTAATGGTGCCTGTGCGTTTATTAACTGACCCCCCTCATATTTTTGACCGGACCAGAAATCGTACCATGATGCTGCCTGAGGAAGGTAAACATTCCACTCTGTGATATCCGGTTCTGTTACCGGTGCAACAAGGAATGCTTTTCCGAACATATATTCATATGGTTGATTAAACGCCTTAGAATCGTTCCTGAAGTCCATTACAAGAGGACGCATTATAGTAGATCCGTTCTTTGTTACCTGATATGACTCTGAATATATATAAGGTATCAGACGATAACGCAAATCAAGCATGGTTCTCATGTTTTCTTCGACCCGGGAACCAAATTTCCAGGGTTCGGTTTCCGACTGGAAGCCATGTATCCGGAAAATCGGATTAAAGGCGCCCCACTGATACCATCTAATCAGCAATTCATGATATTTTTCATCAGTATACTGTGTATTTCTCGGGCGGAAAAATCCTCCAATATCTGTAGTCCAGTAGGGCAGCCCTGTAATATTATAATTCAAGCCACCAACTATCTGGCGACGATAAGCATCCCATGTTGAACCTACATCACCCGACCAGTTAATGGTTCCATATCTCTGCTGACCAAGAAATGCAGATCTGGTAAGGATACAGACACGTTTCATCGATGAAGTTTTTCGTTGTCCTTCATAAACAGCCTGAGAAACGAAGAGAGGGTAGGTAAGACGGTAGAAGTCGCCCTGCCCCAGGTATGTATTCTTACCCTTTAATGCATCATTCTCAGGCTCGGTGGCATCCATCCACCATGAATCAACTCCATATATATACAGGTTGTTGTTCAGGGCATTCCAGTGAGTTTCTCGTGCAAGCGGATTGAATATGTCTACCCATGGGCTGTTGGGTATAAAAAGATTTTTAGCAACATAATCTTTCCCGATTTCAGAATTCTTATCAAGATTCTCCCAGACAGAAATACTAAAGTGTGCATTCAAATCGTGAAGCTCTTTAATGAACTTATCCGGATCAGGATAATTACTTTCATCGAATTTCATTACACCCCAGCCATATTTTCCCCAGTACTGCCAGTCCTGAACAATCACATCCACAGGTAAATTCCTTTTGCGAAATTCTTTAATTGTTTCAACAAGGTGGGCCCCCGAACTGTATCGTTCCCTGCACTGCCAGAACCCGAATGCCCATAAAGGAAGCATGGGTACATTGCCGGATAGATTCCGATATGCAGATATAACATCATCCGCTGAAGGACCATAAAACACGATATAGTCAAGGGCTTTGGCAGCAGGAGAGCGAAAGGTAGTCAGGTTGTCGATTTGCTTCCAGGATACCTGAGGATTATTAGTCGTTTTGCAGCTCAATCTGATCTGGTGTTCTCCTGCAGTCAGATAAATCAGTGCACTTGTTGTCGGAGGAAGCCAGGTATTGCTCTGATCAATACAAGGAGTATCGTCTATGGCAATGAAGTGCCGGTTTTCCATGTCGCCATAATCAACAAAAATGGAATATGTGCCATCGACGGGAACCTTAAATGTACCTTTATAAACTGACTGGTTTTGTGTTCGTCGTTGTGCTCCGGAGGTTGTCGTTACATCTGCAGTCTGATTATTTCCGGTTACCCTTTCCTGCTTTTCGAGAGATATGAAATTATCTGCCGGATTGAAATCCGTAAGCCCATACTGATGCCACAGCAATCCGTAACCTTTACTTGAATAAATAAAAGGGACAGAGATCTGTGAATTGACCTGAGTCAGCCTTCGGGTGATATTTCTGATATTATAATGTCCATCCTGGAACTGGCCGAGCCCGAACAGATACTCATCGAACGGGGATTCAAAACTCTGTTCTGCCCTGAAGCAGGATTCACCTCCAACGGTTCCAGGTATCAACTGTCGCGTGTTTTCCTTTTCCCTGAGGAATACGATCCCTTTATCATCAGTGAATGATAGTGATCCGGATTTTTTATCAACAGCAACTGTTATCCTCTTTCCTTTAACCAGTAATGCATTTGGTGTTTCTGTTACTTTAAACGATGGCTTCTGGGATGTCTTGATGAAGATGAGTTCAGTATCTTTCCGTTGTATGTCATTAAAGAACCTGATTCTCATAGCATTATCCTCCAGCGGTAGAATGTTTAAAGTTCCACCGGCAAGGCTGACATCAATTCCTTCGACCGACTGTTTATAGGACAAAATTTGTTGTCCGGTACATAATGCAGAAAAAACAAAAAATGACATGAGAATTATAAGTCTCTTTTTCATTTCATGTTTTGATTGATATTTATCCATTGATCTTTTTTTTTGTTATTGTTTTAGCATTTACAGGTCATTTTGTTACTGCACCACCAGGGCGTCAACTGCCACGGGGCCCGGGCCACGATTGATTATTGAAACAGAGTGTCTGCCCTGAGTCAGGCCGGTTATTTCACATGCTATCTGCCGGGTCAGGCGCGGGCCATCGGTGGACAGATTAACTGTTGCCCTCGTTTTACTGTCAATCTGAACCTCCAGTTTTCCTGCCCCTTCTTCTTTCGGGGCTATAATGATGACGCTGCTTCCTGTGAATGAACAACTCCAGATATCTCCAGGTGTTTTGCATCTGGTGAGATCGTTGTTATAATCGCCGGTGCCCAGGTTACAGCTGCGCATCCATCCGGGATACGTAGCGCCCGGGTCATCGTCATTGAACCAACCTTTGTCGTGGGTGATGCGCAAAACCCGGCATACAGCAGCGAGTGATTGATTGAAGATCCCCGGTACCGGCTGCAATGATCCGAGGGGTGTCACCGTCAGACCCTGATCGTTTTGAACAAACATCAGGGGAACACTGGAGCCAAGCACTTCGACCTTCGATACTTTGCCCAGGGTCACTCCGCCGGAATGCAGTGCTTTGAGTACAACAGGACTTCCGTCCCAGTCCAGGAGTGTTGCAAAGAGGTAGCCGTTATTACGTGTGTAATAAACGGATTTTTCTTTTTCTTCAGAAACTTCAAACGGGCGGGAATTATAAATCGCCTCGCCGTTTATCTTCAGCCAGGCCCCGATGTCCTTGCAGATACGCACAACCTCAGGATCGAGATCACCACAACCATGTTGTGTCAGGTTGATGAGCATACTTCCGTTGCGGGAGACATTCTCCAACAGTAAGCGGATAATCCTGTGTGCATCCATGTATTTCTGCCCGGTCTGATAGTGCCAGGGTGCAATGGAGGTTTCAGTCTGGAATGGATATGCCATTATTTCCTGTTCGATTATGGCCTCTGTACTCTTGACCAGTGAGCGATCAACAAAAGGAAGCAGCTCAGGATTATTCTGAAAACTGTTATAACGTCCGCCCACACCTTTCAGATTGATCACCACATCCATGTTTCCATCATTCCACTTTAATGATTTATTGTAGTAGTTAGCGGTCAGTTGCGGAGCAAGAAATCCAAGTCCCATATGCACACCGAGATCAACCTGGGAATCACCTGCATGCTCGTCGAAATAAATTACATCAGGATGATACTTGGTGATAGCATCATCCACGCGCCACATGAACTGGTTGGTGAAAGGTGAATACAGCGGATTCTCAATTGTATGAACCGGTCCATAGAGGTCAACCGGATCCATGCCTTCCCACCATTTTCCTTTTCCGTCCAGGACTGTCTGAAGGGCATCGTAAGGAATTCCCTTAAAAGGCCCGGTCTTGTCGCTGGAATAACGGACCGTCATAAACTGACCCCATGTCCTTGCAGGAGAGTTATGAAATCCAATACCGAAACGCATACCATGAAGACGGGCAGATTTTTCCCAGATACCAACAATATCTGCTTTTGGACCAACATTCACCGAGTTCCAGGGCTGATATGCAGAATTCCAGCAATCAAAATTGTCATGGTGAACACCCATTGCCACGAAATATCTCGCTCCCATTTCCGAATATAAATCCATCAATTCATCAGGATTCCATCTATCAATCACCCAGTTATGGCATATATCTTTATATCCGTATTCAGAGGGATGTCCAAAGCGATTAAGATGATACTCATATTGAGGATTCCCCTGAATGTACATTCCGCGAGCATACCAGTCGCCTTTCTCGGGCATGGATTGAGGATCCCAGTGCGACCATGCGCCAAACTTTGCATCACGCCACCATGATGGGACAGAATAAAGCCGGCTCAATCCCTCCCAGTCGGCGGGATAGGGTCCGGCAGCAATTTCCAGCGGTGACAGATTCCAGATATCCGGAGGCAGATCCAGTTCGCCATATCCTATAAGTATGCAGTCTATATTCAGGCTTATATCGTCACTGTCGTGCTTGATTGTTAAACTGCCACCTGATGGAATTGTCAAATCAATTACCGCATTCAGAAAAGAACCGGTTAGAGATCCTGAAGAATGTACATTTACTTTAACAGCCGGGAGGTCATTTACAGCAACACTTATTGTACCTGCAAACACTGCAGCATAACGAATTGCCAGCTTATTGGCCCGAGGAAGTTTCTTAAATCTGACTGCCTGTCCAGGTTTTGCCAGGCTGACCAGATAACAACCGGATGCCTCATTGTCTGAAAGTCTGGATGCCCCGCCGACCAGCCTGGCGGCTTCAGCTTCAACAGTATTCGGCTCAGAGGTGATAGCCATAATGAATGCTGAAAGTACTATTAATGATCCGACCAGGAAAAACAGCAGTTGGGTTCTTATCATTTTTGTCATAACTGTTCTATTAAGATTATTACAATTTGATGTGAGTTTTCACATAGTATTGTAACTGATTACAGCTTTACAACCACTTTTTTACCTGAGTATGCAACAATACTATCATACTTATCAATTATACCGGTTCCTGTTCCCTTGTTTTCAGACACTAGAATAATACTGAATTTACGCTCTTTGATCATGCCGGGGAATGAACCTGTACAATCACTGATTGTTAATGTCCTTTTCCTGTTGTCCCACGTAAAGCGAATAGTTGAACAGGCACCCTTCTCATAGTTATAGTTATCATTTTCGTCTTCATATAAAGTGAAAGAGCCATTGTCACCTTCATAGATCCTAATTTCAAGATTATCCCATTTCTTTTCGGTCGCGTATTGCACTTTCGGGCCGAAAGGGATTATTGATCCGGCTTTAATAAAGAGAGGCATGATATCGAGAGGAGTTTCTTTTTTCACTTTTTGTCCCCCTTTTATTTTTTCACCCGTCCAGAAGTCAACCCAGTCTGTCCCTGAGGGAATGTAAAGTTCTCTTGATCTGATGGTGCTGAAATCCTCTTTTGTGTCTTTTGAATACATTGCTGTGGTTACAGGGCATACCAGTATCGATTTTCCAAACAGATACTGATCGTTAATATCGAGGGCATCCCTGTCTTCGGGAAAATCCATAACCAGGGCTCTCATCATTGTAGACTGATTTGCTGTGACATCCCATGCAACAGAGTATATATATGGCAACAGACTGTAACGGAGATTAATATATTTTTCTATTACATCGTAAACCCTGTCTCCCTTTTTACCGAACTGGAATATTTCGCGTGGAGCGTCGGTACCATGAGATCTCATCATCGGGCAGAAAGCACCGAACTGTATCCATCGAGCATATAGTTCTCTGTATTCTGCATCTTCGAGCTTTTTTCTGAACCTGCTCAGGAAGAATCCTCCTATATCGCTGTTCCAGTATGGGATGTTGCTGAGTGAAAAATTAAGTCCTGCCGAGATCTGGTTTTTCAAAGCGTCCCAGGAAGCAGTTACATCACCCGACCAGGTATTTGCTCCGTAGCGCTGCTGACCGGCAAAGGCTGAACGTGTCAGGATAAAAACCCTTTTATCAGAGCTTGCTGCCCTCTGATGGTCATATAATCCTCCTACAGTCATCAGAGGGAACGCGTTCCTTACCTTTCTGAAGGATCCAAGATATGTTTTGATATCGAAATCAGTTGGCTTAAACGCCATATGATCAGGTTCGGATGAATCCATCCACCAGCCGTCCATACCTAAGGAGAAGATACCTTTGTTCAGATAATTCCAGTAAATGTCACGGGCAGCAGGGTTATATACATCGTATGGTTTGACACCTGACGGATAATCCATCACAGGCGGCCATTTGTCTGAACCCGATTGAGGCCAGGTCTGAAAGTCGAGAAGGGCATTAATCTTTTCCAGCTCTATGTACTGTTTTGTCATAGGTCCGAACGAATTCCATATTGAAATAATCATATGTGCATTCATGCTATGAACATCTTCAACCATTTTCTTTGGATTGCTAAATTCTGCGTTAAGGAATTCCATTGCATTCCACAGGTAATTATTACCCCAGTACTGCCAGTCCTGGATTATTCCGTCCAGAGGAACTCCCAGCTCACGGTATTTTCTCACAACCTCCAGAAGTTCGTCCTGGCTTTTGTACCTCTCTTTGCTCTGCCAGTACCCGAATGTCCACAGAGGGAACATCGGAACCTGCCCTGTGAGCTCTCTCATTTGAGCGATTACACCATCTGCATTTACCCCGTACATGAAATAATAATCCATGCAATCTCCCACATCAGATTTGAATGAAGTGGTTTCTGGCGTGTCTTCAAAAACGGTTGGTGAATAATTGTCCCAGAATAGCCCGTATCCTTTTACAGAAATGAAGAAAGGGATATAGTCATCTGTGTTTCCCTGAATCATATTCAGTTTAATATTGCGTTGAACCATTTTGCCTCTCTGCTGCTGGCCCAAACCATAAATAGCCTCATCCTTGTCAAGGGAAAATGCCTGATATACAGTATAGGTTTTAACACCGGCATCGTTAAAATCGGTAAATGCGGTACCACCTTCCTTTTCATTTAGCATGAGGCCTGACGATGAGTGAAATGAAATCTTCCCTGTATTTAGGTCAAGGCTGACTGTTATACTCTCACTTTTCATTGAAAGCATATTTACATGCTGTGTTAATTTAACAGCAGTTTTTTGCGGAACTTTGACTACAGAAAGGCTTTCCTTTGTGAAGGAGGTGTTTTCCGGCCATTTTAATACACGAACGATTGCCGGTGTATAGAACTGAATTTCAATTCCGACAGAGTTAATAGTAGTTTTTATTCCATGGCTTGTCTTCGTATATGACTGTGCATTGGTCTTAACTGCCATGACAACAGAAAGAGCAGCAATAGTAAAAAGTATTCTGTTCATCTCTTAAATTCTTTTCCTTAATGGTTTCATTTATTCTGATATATCATTCAGGGATTCTTCATATATCCTGCTTCCCTGTAATACCTTTCGGCACCTGGATGCAAGGGAACGCCAAAATTTTGCCAGACCGTTTTCGGATCATAAGTATATACCCTGATGAACCATTTAAGTGCTCCATGATTTTCATCGATAGCTTTAGCCAGGTCGTATGCCGCCTGTTCAGGAGTATCGTCACGTGCAAAAATGGATTCTCCTGACCTGCCCAGAGTTTTTATCCGTCTGTTAATTCCCCTGAGCAATTTTTGATGTACTTCGACAAACTCAGCATCTACATTTTGCTGGGCAATAAGTTTCAGCAAATCTTCAGGTAATTCTAAAAAATAGAGGTCAAATTTCTGGCTTAAGGTTGTCCATAAAGAAGATTCAGGATTCAATGCCGGACTTGCCAGAAAGCCGGCAAAAATATCAAAATTACCTTTTAATGCTTCTTCGATTGGAACTCCTGTTGTTCCGCCCCATGATTTAATATCTTCAGCGGTTATTCCATAATATTTCAGTATGGTCATCATATTACCGTCGGAGCCTATAATTTTTACAGGCAAATGTTTTTGCCTTATACCGGCAAAATCTTTAATTCCTGATTCTTCCTTTACCGCAACCAGATAATAAAACGGATCTTCGATTTTTGCTATCAGGCGAAGGTTCCGGTAAGGTCCTTTACCGGCAAGTGTATTATTATAGGCTGCACTCAACATAGCACTGGATGTCACACCAAAATCTACGCGTGCATTAATTCGCACATTAACGCCATCTTCGAGGTTCATTTTATCAAGCGGCGGCGGATAATCATTCTCAGAGACAAGACGTGGTCCGTATGACCGGTTACAGTTACGGCAAAGAATTACAGAATAGCCATAAGGTTTCATTGATTCTTTAACAAAGTCTCCCAGTTCTCCCCAAGGACATCCGCTTTCGCAGGCTGAAGCCATAACTGGTCTTTTCACATCCCAACCTGTTTTGCCTACATCAAGGGTTTCCTGGCCATGGATCGTATTTATCGGTAGAATCATTAAAAAGAAAGATATTATTGTTATTAAGCTTCTTTGTTTTGCACACAATTTTAATAGTGTAGTTTTCATAATAATGATATTTTTTATTGCAGCAATTATTTAGCCCAGGCTTCTCCCTCCGGCGTCCGTCGCCACTCGAAATAGGCATCCAGACTCTTTAGTGATTCTGCGCCTGGTACAGGACCTGTGTGCGGTGTCTGGCTGAAGTACATCACAACAGGATTTGCATCGCTGAAAGCCGGCCATTCAGGAACTCCTTCGCCGTTTGGATCTCCATACTTTGCAAAATTTGTCCAATAAGTTACCATAGCATCTGAGATTTCCAGGTCTGACTTGGATGTCTGAGGATTAGAGGCATCGAGATGTCCGAAGACGTAAGCCACATCCTGACCATGCGGTGAACCAAATCCGAACCGGGGCGAATCCTCCGGATAATCCGGATGCTGATCAAAGCAGTAATAGAAAACCTTTGATTTTCCAATCCTGGACTGAAGCCTGGCCCAGATCCATGTATGCCAACCGAACGCCGCATCGCGGGCAAGGTCACGTGCTGTTTTCGGAACTGTGTTCGAACCGGCGGGATACGCTTTAATAAGATCATCAGCAAACTTTCCATAGCGTTTCCTGACACTGGCAAAATACTCCTCCGGTGTGCGTTCAGACAAGAAGGTTATGCCCTCGTCTGAGTTATATCCTACAAGGATAGGTGTATCATTAAACTTGCCTGCCTCATAGAGCTTATATTGATCATCCGGAATAACCCAACCAGCGATGATCGGCCATGCAAGCCCACGGATTGCCGGGAGTTTATCGGCGTCTATTTTTCGTAGTTCTGCAATGGATTTGACTTTCGCACTATCTGCGTATGCCTGACCAGCACGTTCCGCATCAGCAAGACGTTTTAAATTCTCGCCAGGGAAGAGGGTAAGCCGCGGAGGTCCGAATGAGCCGCCGCTTTGTGAAATAGCTCCATGGAAAAGCCCTTTGGCCAGTGGTGATGCGCATAACATACTGACGGCGATACCTCCGGCTGATTCACCGAAAATAGTTACCTTATCAGGATCACCGCCGAATGCGGCGATATTTTTCTGAATCCATTTGAGTCCTGCAACCATGTCGAGCAGGCCGTAATTCCCTGATGAGTGATCCGGACTCTCAGCGCTTAATTCGGGATGCGCCAAAAATCCAAGCTGGCCGACACGGTAAGCAATGCTTACCAGTACCACGCCTTTTTGGGCAAGTTTTTCGCCGGTGTAAACCGCTTCGGACGTGGATCCCATGTTAAATCCGCCGCCGTAGATCCACACGAGTACAGGAATACGATCCCTCCTGGATTTCGCCGGCGTCCAAATATTGAGATAAAGGCAATCCTCGCTCTTCCCGGATGGAGGATTGCCGCCCTGTACCGGACCCGGAGCATACTTATCTGCCTGCCTGACACCTTCCCATCCGGGAGCAGGTTGAGGGGCACGCCAGCGGAGATCTCCGACTGGCGGGGTAGCGAACGGAATACCTCTGTATACGGACAACCCTTCTTCATAATTTCCCTGTAATAATCCCTGTTCTACCTTAACAGGCGCTGGCTGCTGGGCCAGTCCAGTACCAGCTACGAATATTAAAAAGATCGTAATTAATAAGGTTAGTTTTTTCATATATGAGATTATTTGGTTTCTTTGATCTTATAGCCCATTACAGACAGCATCCTTTCAGCATAACGTTTACCCAGCATCCGGTAACCTTCAGCATTAAAATGCAGATTGTCGCGTGAATCGGTGCAGCCATTTGAAGATATCACATACGAATTCGGGACTGTCTGAGGCAGTGTAGCAATAATTGAGTTCATACTGGCACAAACACCTCCCTGATCGGCGTGGACAACTTCACCGTTCTGCACCGGCATAGAGGCGGGACAGCAGGATACCAGTTACCTTTTGTCCGGCCAAGGTCAGGACAGTCGACCGCTTCCAGAACCAGGAAACGGGCGTCGACTACTGAATCCTGAGCTTCAGCTCTTGCAGCACCCTCCATATTCGACTGCCCGAAGCACAGGAAGATGTAAAACTTCAGGTCTTGCGAGAAAGTGTTTAAACTCAATAAGATTAAACCTGATACAACTAAAGGTTTTAGATACATTTTCATATTTATAGTTTTTTATTTAACCTTTCCACGGATCATGGTCAAAGAATGAGCAGGAAATGAATACGTAACTGTATTACCTTTTGTTTTAAGGTCGGGCTTTGAAACAGTTTTTACATTTTCCATGCCAAAATCATTGGTTGCCTTTATGTCGGGTGCATTGATCTCATAAACCCTGAGAACATCGGCAAACTCACCCGACTGGCAGATGATATCAGTTTTGCAGCTTCCATGGCTTTCTTAGTGTAATCTTCGGCATTCAGATGTCCCATCTGCCATTCACCATCCATTTCGTTTCCAAGACACCAGTATTTTACATTATAAGGCTCCGGGAATCCGTGTTTCTTCCTGAG
The DNA here is from genome assembly GCA_964557905.1 of uncultured Rikenellaceae bacterium. GTDB lineage: Bacteria > Bacteroidota > Bacteroidia > Bacteroidales > VadinHA17 > LD21. Next base: position 13,675 of record CAZLCF010000046.1, read on the forward strand.
CTCTGCATAATAGGGACCCTCCTTCACATTACAGTATTCGACCCATCGTTGTGCTTCCTCAATAGTGCCGGTACCCATATTGACAGAAAGATAAGGTTCGCTGCCCAACGCCCTGCAGAATCTTATGAATTCGTTTGTTCCGAATTCATTGGTTTCAAGTCTTGCCCATGCAAGCTCCATCCTGGGCACTCTTTCATTCTTCGGCCCGACCCCGTCGAGCCAGTGATAATTTGATACAAAATTTCCGCCAGGGTATCGAATCAGAGACACATTCAGTCCCTTAACGGCTTCCATCACATCTTTGCGGAAACCATTGGCATCCGAAAGTGACGATCCTGGTTCGTAAATTCCGCCATAAACGCATCTGCCAAGGTGTTCGACAAAGTTCCCATAAAGGTTTCTATCAACATCTCCTACAATACGATCGGTGTCAAATTTTATCCTGGCATTCTGCCCTGCAGAGGTATGTGTTCCTATCAGGCAAAGAAGGATCAGTAATCCGAGTTGTCTTAAAAATGGTTTTTTCATATCTCTTACATTATGTGGTTATTTTTATTTCAAGGGAACATTATTATTTACTTTTTATCCTTATAACTACAGGCATTATGACAGGATCAAGGTCCAGGAACGGCTAGACTGTTCTGCAGAATCATTACAAGGTCATCTGAGCTATAAGGCTGTGGGAATACCCATCGTGAACCGAAAATCAGTTTGGGTATTCCGCCCATTCCGTTCTGCAGCGTTTGTCCGTAAATTCTGGTGGTAGCCTGTATATACATGCCGATCCAGGAATCTGCCAGGGCAGTATCTAATTTATCCTGACCGACCAGCTCAACTGCTTTTGCCCTGGTAGTTTCGAGGCTTCGAGGGCGCCACCTGTCGCCGGACTCAAATGTAAACATCCAGTTTTCGAAGTCAGGAAATACTTCGCGCTTAGCCACCCATACCGCCAGTCCAATCTTTGCCAGTTCGCAGGAATTTTTGAATTCATCCACATCCCGGAGGATGTAAGGGTTGCATTGGGTATTCAATGGAACCGGGCATAGTGCAAAAGCCAGCTTCCCTGAATAACTGCTGACAGTTTCAGCGAGCATGAAATGTAATTTCTGACAATGGGAACACTGATAATCAAAGAGCAAGGTAACAACGTAAGGGGCGTCCGGAAATCCGACCATCGGTGCATAGTGGTAATCGATGACAGGCATGTTATCCTGTGACTCACCGTCGCTATAAACGGCCGAGGGAGTAAAGCCGGCCTGACTGGTTGCCAGGATACCGGCCAGGACCAAACCGATCAGAACGCAACCCATCACGTGCCAAGGTCGGGTATTAAGCTTTGTAGAATCTGTGATCGCACGCCAGATAACCAGAGCAGCCAGCAGCAGTCCGGTGATATGCATAGTCATGCAATAGAAACAAAAGTCCCCTATGATCCATTTCTGTAAGATGGTGAACCAGATAGCACTTCCGGCAATTGAACCTGCCAGTATCAGCATCACAATCCAGGCCAGGCTTCTTATCGGTGCCTCTGAGGTGGGACCAATAAAAAAGATTGCAGCCAGCATAGCCAGATAAACCCCGACAGCTAAACCGCTAACTGGTAAGATCCCCGCTATTGTTGACCACCGGCTATTGAGAACCTGTTCGCACGGGCTCCCGCCACCGCAGCCTGCTATCGATCCTCCCGTCAGATAATGCCAGCTCATGACAGAGCCCAGAACCAGGGCAAGGATGGTCAATCCCGTCATTATCAGGCGCCACCAGGGCCAGTGCCTTTGGACACGGGTACTATCATTGTCAGCAATCATATTCCGCTTCCACTCCTGTTTGAAATAGAAAGCCCCGCGGCCTGTGAATGTGCTTACGGGCCGCGGAGTTCGATGAGTATCTTAAAAAATCCTCCTTTTTCCCATTATTGTTTTCTGATGTATTGATTTGGCTCACCCGGCGTGGGAAGACTACTGGCTATCTGAGTTCCATTCTCATGAGCCATGGTCAATGGATCGGCAAGGGTTATCCCGCTTCCGGATACC
>CAZLCF010000047.1:0-15704 GCA_964557905.1 uncultured Rikenellaceae bacterium
CTTCAAATAGTTCTCTTAATTCTGCTTCATTCATTTTAAAATGAAGACTTCCAACATAAATGTTCATAATTCAATTATTAAAGTGTTATTAAAACAGTGTCAAAGGTCATGTTTTTTTTTGGAAACAAAAAATATTATAGGATAATATATTGTAATTAAGTTACTTTTTGACGATTTACTTCCTGTTCCTGATATAAATGTGTTTTATGTTATTTTGCCCGGAGTCACGTTCATCAATCTCAAAATCAAAAGATTTAATCAAAGGAGTAAGCTTGGCGAATCCGAAATTCCTCGGATCAAAATCAGGCTGTTTTTTCAGGATAAGATTCCCCACATCACCCAGGTATGCCCAGCCATTCTCATCAGCAAGGTCGGTTATTGATGAGGCAATAAGCTGTTTCGTCTTTCTTGCCTGAACCTGCTGCTCGGATTCCTTGTTTTTCTGACCCTGTCTTACAGGTTTACTGCCTTTCTTCTTTGATTGATATTGTTCCTGCACCGATGAGGTTAAAATTTCAATATAAATGAATTTATCACATGCAATAATGAAGGGAGAGGGTGTCTTGCGCTCACCAATCCCTATCACTCTCATCCCGGCTTCCCTTAACCTGGTTGCAAGTCGTGTAAAATCACTGTCACTCGATACTATACAAAAACCATCAACTTTACCTGAATAGAGTATATCCATTGCATCAATTATCATTGCCGAGTCAGTGGCATTTTTGCCCCGTGTATAACTGTACTGCTGAACCGGTGTTATTGCATTCTCAAGCAGGACGGACTTCCAGCCTGCTACTGTCGGCTTTGTCCAGTCTCCGTAAATCCTTTTAAACGTAGGAGTTCCGTATTTGGCGATCTCTTCCAGCATCCCCTTGACATTGCTGAAAGGAATATTATCTGCATCAATCAGAACTGCCAGTCTTAAATCCGATAATGTTTGCATTCGGTTATTTTTTGAATTGCAAGTTACGATTTTTATTCGACCAGGTTAATTTATTGTTTGATGAAGCCATCCGTTTGTTGAATGAAAATGAAGAATATTATTAACTTTGCCGACACCCTTTAAGGAATTAACATAAACAAATAAAGCAAAAGAATATGGGAAAAGGTGATAAAAAAACCAGGAGAGGAAAAATCATACTTGGAACCTATGGTGTAAGACGCCCAAGAAGGAAAAAAAATAAACCGGCCATTAAGCTTGCTGCACCGGTTAAAGAAATTGCACTGAAGGATAAGAAACTTTCAAAGGAGAAAAAGGAGACCAGGCCTGTAAAAGAAGTAAAGGAAGCTGTTGAAGTAATTGAAGTAAAAGAAGTAAAAGCCGTTGAGGAGCAGAAACAGGTTAAGGAAGTAAAAGAGGTTAAAGAACATAAACCTGTCAAAGAAGCTAAGGAACACAAGCCTGCCAAAGAAACTAAAGTACACAAACCTGCCAAAGAGACAAAAGAAGTAAAAGGGCATAAACCTGTCAAAGAAGCAAAAGAGGTTAAGGTTCAGAAACCTGTGAAAGAGGCTAAAAAGGAAAAAGCAGTCAAGGTAACCAAAAAGGCTCCGGTTGAGAAAAAAGCCGTTAAACCTGTAAAAGCTGAAAAAACAAAAAAAACAGCCAAGGAAATAAAACCGGTAAAGGAAAAGAAACCATCAGCAGGGAAGAAACCGGCCAAAGCAAAAACAGCAAAGCCTAAGAAATAATTGAAGGGCGACCGGCGACCGACGGTAGTTCATAGCCGGTAGCCGGTTACCGGTTGCCTATTGTTTTACTATCAGCCACTTATAATCCTCAGGATCTATTAATGCGTTTATGATCACCGGCTCATTCATGGAAAGAGCCAGCCTGATGGATTTACTCATGCTTTCATAAGAATCGGCATTGAACACCCTGGATCCGAGGAATGTATCGGAACCGAAAAGATCACCATGGTACAAAATGGTGCCATAAGGAGAAAGATCATTCCACGACTGTTTCAGTTTTATTAGGTTAAGCTCGCCGTCGGAGAACACAACAATAATGACCGGCAGATTATACCGTCTGGCTGTGACTATTTCACCTGCCGACATAAGAAATCCTCCATCGCCTGTAATGCAAACCACCGTGGATCCTGGCCTGTTCATCCTGGCAGCCAGGGCGGCCGGTAAACCAAATCCCATCCCTGACCATCCGTTCGTCATAATAAAACTTCCCCTCTTTCCTGTTTCCCATAACTGACCAGCCAGGTGGACATGCGAACCGACATCTGCAGTAATAATTGAATTATCCGGCAATTCTTCCTGAAGGATCTTAAGAGCTGTAACAGGTCCGAAATGATTTGTAAATCCATTGAATACAGAAGACATCTCATCACGAATCCCCCTGACTGCAGCCTGCTCAAAGATCAGAGAACCTGCATTCAGGTTAGCCAGTATCCTGAACCACTCATGCGGTTGTCCTGTATACTGCAACACATTATTGCCGGCAGGCAGATCCGTTTCAATTGTGTTAAAGTGAATGAGCGGTACATCAGGCACCCATGATTCGTAATTATATTCCACAGGATCATATCCGATACCTATAATAAGGTCGGTTTTTTCGAAAATATCATAAAGAAAATCACTCAATGCATGAAACAAAACGCCTGTATAGGAGGGGTGATGCTCAGGTATCAAACCTTTGGCCATCGGCGTTATCACGACGGGAATCCTGTAATTATCCAGGAAAGAAAGAAGTTCACTCTTTATTCCGAGCCGTTTTGCGGTAAGTCCTACAGCCAGCAGAGGCTTTCTCGATTCACCCAGGAGAGAAATGATTTTCTGCGTATCATTGTGATATTCTTTATTACCGGAATCAGATATGATACATGATACACCTTCAACATCAATTCCGGCAATATCCGATGGCAGTCCTATGTGAACCGGACCCGGATATTCTTCCATGCATATTTTAAGTGCTTTGCTTAATACTTCAGAAACGTTACTGGTACTCAGTCTGAATGTAGCTTTTGTAATCGGTTCAAAGAGCTTCTGATGGTTTATGTTCATCTGTGTTGTTCTGTCAGCCATCAGGTCATTTACCTCGCTTGTCAGCACAATCACAGGAGATCTGTCAAGCAGGGCGCCGCCAACTCCTGTTGAAATATTGGTTGCCCCCGGGCCAAAAGTTGCGTGACAAACACCGGGTAATCCGGTAAGTCTTGCTGAAACATCTGCCATGATTCCGGCAGAAGCTTCATTTGAAGTAAGAATGAATTCTATACCCGCATTTCTGAAAGCTTCCAAATATGGTATAGATGGGCCCCCTGGTATACCGAAGACATATCGTATGCCTTCTTTAAATAATTGATCTGCAATGTAATCGGCTATCTTCATAATCTCCGGTTCATTAAACAAATCTATTAAATAAAACTTTCATAGCTGCATATCAGTACAGATGTTATGTTGTGGAAAAACAATTTTTTTTATGATATTTGCCGCCATATTGTTTTCAGTGTACAGGAAAGACAATACGATATTTTGGGCAATAATAGCATGTTTGCTATGGTCAACTGCTTATGCCACAATTAAAATAGGTTTGCAGTATGATACTCCGCTTCATTTTGCAGGAGTCCGTTTCATTTTAGCCGGGCTTATGATACTGCCTTTTACCGTAAAACCGGCCCTTTTCTTCCCGATTATCAGGGAACACTGGAAAATAGTCTTATGGGTTACTGTCCTTCAGACACTTATCAATTATATACTGTTTTATCTTGGTATGGACCTGGTCCCGGGAGCTCTGGGTGCAGTCATCGTTGGATCCCAGCCACTTGTCACTGCTGTGGTGGCAGCAATGATGCATGGCGGAGATCCGCTTACAAAAAGGAAGATTATTACAATTATTTTCGGAATTACAGGAGTAATTCTGATAAGTGCCGGACGTCAGGCTTTCAAACTTGGAAGCGCCATTGAGCTTCTGGGTGTTTTTATGATTCTTGTGGCAAATATCGCAACTGCCACAAGCAATGTCCTGGTTTCCTTGAAAAGCAAAGGGATGAATCCATTGGTTCTCAGCTCAGTCTCTCTTTTTACAGGGGGCTTTATCATATGGCTGATTTCAATACCTATAGAAGGAAAACCGCATGGACCTTTGCCTTCCGAATACTGGTTAGCGTTGATTTGGTTAAGTTTCATGGGAGCAACAGCTTTCTCAATCTGGTTTAAGCTTCTTCAGAGACCTCATGTAAAAGTTTCGGAACTGAATCTCTGGAAGTTTATTATTCCGGTTGTGGGCGCAATTTTAAGCTGGATACTTGTGCCGGGAGAAAAACCGGAATGGCTTACAATTACGGGGATGATCATTATAACCTCTTCTTTAATAGGGTTTTATAAAAATGCAGGTAAACCACATTTAAGCAAATGAAGAAAAGGCTTATTGCGATTCTAACCTATATACTTTTCTGGCTGGTATTTTTTATTTTTGCCAGACTCTTTTTTATTGCCACACATTTCAGGGAGGCTTTCCAGTTCAGCGCAGGGAGCCTGGCAGCAACATTTCTGCACGGGATTAAACTCGATATTTCCGCAACAGGTTATATTCTTATCCTTCCCATGCTGTTAATGATCCCGGGAATATACTTCAACGGGAACTGGTTCAGGCGTTTCCTGAAATGGTATACTTATATAATAATACTTATTTCTTTAGTTATTATAGTCGCTGACACTTTGCTTTATAAATACTGGGGATTCAGGATGGATTATACAGCATTGCAGTATCTGAATACCCCGAAAGAGGTTGTGGCATCCGTTACCATTTTACAGATTGTACTGGTAGTTCTGACAGTGATCCTGATCTCATTGATTTTTATCTTATTGTATAATAAGGTTATTAGCAGGCTGTTTGCTGGGTTTGACCGGATACAGCAACAATGGCTGCCTGCAATGCTATTCTTTCTGATACTCTGGGGTACCCTTATTATTCCAATCAGGGGAGGAGTGGGAATAGCCCCGATAAATGCAGGAACTGTTTACTTCAGCGATGATATGTTCATCAATCATACGGCAATTAATGTCACATGGAACGTCGGAAGCTCAGTATTTAATAAGAAACCCACAACCAATCCATATGAATATGGCGATCTTAATTCAGCAAAGGAGCTGGTTGAATCGCTGACAGTTAAAAGCGGGCACCCTGTGAAAATACTGAACAATTCCAGACCAAATATCCTGTTTATTGTCCTCGAGAGCTTTGGAAGTGCTCTTGTTGGTCCACTTGGCGGTGATTCACTCACTACACCATGCTTCAACAGATATATTCGGGAGGGTGTCCTCTTCACGAATTTATATGCTTCAGGTAACCGTACCGATAAAGCTATGCCTGCAATCCTGAATGGTTATCCATCCCAACCCGCTGTCTCAGTAATGAAAGAACCGAAAAAAACCCAATCACTTCCGGGAATAGTTAAGGCTATGAACGAACTGGATTATAGCAGTGAATTCTGGTATGGGGGTGATATTAATTTTGCGAACTTCAATTCATTTGTCATCAGTTCCGGTTTCAGCCGGATAATTTCGAAAGACAATTTCAGCCCGGAACACTATAATTCCAAATGGGGAGTTCACGACAACATTCTCATTGAAGCTCTGACAGATTCAATGAAGAATGTAAAAGAACCATTCCTGAAAGTTGTTCTTACGTTATCGAGCCACGAGCCTTTTGAAGTACCGATGGATCCTGTTTTCAAGGGTAATGATGAACTTACAAAATTCAGAAATTCAGTATATTACACAGATAAAACTATTGGTTCTTTTCTCGATTGGGCAAAAGGAACAGACTGGTGGGAAAACACTCTTGTTATACTTGTCGCAGATCACTGCCGCAGAAATTCAATTGAAGTACTGGCGTATTCCGAAGATATATTCAGGATTCCAATGCTCTGGCTGGGAGGTGCAGTGGCAATCCATGATGTTAAAATAGAAAAATTCGGAAGCCAGGTCGATATACCGCTTACATTATTGCATCAGCTTGATCTGGATGACAATTATCCGTTTGGTAAGGATCTGTTGTCACAGGAATCAAACTCGTTTGCATTTTATACTTTTAATGAAGGATTTGCATTTATTACCGACAGTTCAAAATATATTTATGATCATAAGCTCGGGGCGCCGGTTATTGAAGAAGGTGCATATCCCGGATCAGCAGGTACGCTGGGTAAGGCATACCTTCAGGTTCTGTATGATGATTTTCTGAAGCGTTAGAAAAACAGGACATTACAACAGGGTAACAAAAAATAATGGATAAGAAACGTATTCCTTTGGTTGTCATAATGCTGGGGCTGGTCAGTCTTTTTACGGATGCAGCCTCGGAGATGATCTATCCTCTTATTCCTGTATTTGTAACTGCCCTGGGATCGGGCGCCCTTGTCCTTGGAATAATTGAAGGAGTCGCAGAAACAACAGCTGCATTGCTGAAGCTTATAAGCGGTATTCTGTCTGATAAGATTGGCAAAAGAAAGCTTCTGGTTCTTATCGGATATACAATTTCATCGTTTATCAGGCCTCTTACCGGTCTGGTCGCTTCAGCATGGCAGATAGTCGTTGTCAGGATGTTTGACAGGGTGGGGAAGGGTATAAGAACTGCGCCAAGAGATGCCCTGGTTGCCTCTTCAGCTGATGAAAGCATAAGAGGAAAATCATTCGGATTTCACAGGGCAATGGATCATACCGGTGCTGTAATTGGACCGGTGCTCGCCATAATTACACTGCTTATATTATTCATCGGTTTCGGCTTTAAGGACCCTCTTCTTGCTTTACGCTGGACATTCATCCTGTCTATAATTCCGGGAATTCTTGCTGTGCTGACAATAATTTTCTTTGTCAGGGAATCTGCGCCGGTGAATATAAATGCGAAGCTGTTCAAATTCTCACTGAAGAATTTTGATACAAACTTTAAAACCTACCTGCTGATAATGATCCTGTTTACCCTGGGAAACTCGTCAGATGCCTTCCTTCTTTTCAGAGTCGAGGAATCCATCGAGAAGAGCGGAGCAGTCATAGATATCGTGAACAGGATCGCTCCGTTGCGCGAAATGATTTCACATTTTGGCGATGAAACAACCAGGGCAAAGGTGATCAACATCCTTTTTCTGCCACTCGTCTGGGCATTTTTTCATATAATAAAAGTCATATTCTCAACGCCACTCGGGGCATTATCAGACAGGATAGGAAGGAAAAAAGTTATAAATATAGGCTGGGCAATTTATGCTTTTGTCTATATCTCTTTTGCCCTGATACAATTTCTGGCTCCTGGCATACAGGTAATTGCTACATTCATTCTGTTTGCTGTCTATGCTCTTTTCTATGCTTTTTCCGAGGGAGCCGAAAAGGCTTTTGTTGCTGACCTGGTATCTGAGGATAACAGGGGTTCTGCCTACGGGATGTATAATTTTGCAATAGGACTGGGGGCACTTCCGGCAAGCCTTATATTTGGATTTATCTACAGTTTCTTTGATAAAATTATTCCTGGATTCGGTGGAACAATCGCTTTTGGTTTTGGAGGAACCCTTGCAGTTGTTTCGATGATACTTCTTGCACTGAAGGTTAAGGAACCTGAAAAGGATCTGGTCTGAAAGATTTTTGTTAAATTTGTTACATGGAGCCCCTTCAGGTTAAAATATTTGCCCGGGAGAATGTCCCACGGCTTAACTACATTGCCGGAATAATACTCGGTGATATCCTTGGATTGAAATGGGAGGTGGTAACCGACAAGCGTAAATTCGGCAAGCACCCGGTAATTAATTATTCATCAGGGAATATTACCGGTTCATTCAGAATAGATCCTGATCCCCTGTTATTTGAAACAGGTGCAAATCAAAAGGAAATAATTATAAGTGAGTGGAAGACCCTGCCGGTTTTTTTTCAGACAAATCCTGGTTCAGACCTGCCATTCGATATTTTTGCTGCCTCATTCTATTTGGTCACCCGGTATGAAGAATACCTTGAATTTCAGCCTGATGATTATGGACGTTTTAAAGCATCATCTTCCGTGGCTTTTAAAAACAGATTCCTTGGAATACCGGTAGTTGACCTGTGGGCGAAGGAATTTGCCAGAACATTATTAACGAAATTTCCGACACTTGCCTTCAAACGCAACGAGTTTAAAGCTCTTTTAACAGTAGATATTGACCTGCCGTTTGCTTATCTGGGCAGAAACCTTTTCAGGAGTCTTGGAGGGCTTGTCCGCGACCTCGCCATGAAAAAAGGGAATGCTGCTGATCGTTATCAGGTCGTATCAAAAGAAAAGAAAGATCCTTATGAGGTTTTTGATTATATCATTGAAAAAACTGAAGCTAACATAACTGACGTCAGGTTTTTCTTTTCAGTGGGCGATCATTCAAAATATGACAAGAACCCATCCTGGAAAAATAAAGAATACCGGGAATTGATCAAAAGGATTACAGCAAGATTTAATACAGGCCTGCATCCTTCATATTATGCAGCCGGGAAATATTCGCTTCTGGAAGCAGAGCTGGCACACTTAAGGACGATCATTGCCAAAGAAGTAATAGCGAGCCGCTTCCATTTCATAAGGCTGTTCACTCCAGATTCATTCCGTAACCTCCTGAAGGCAGGGATTACCGAAGATTATTCAATGTGTTACCCTGACGAACCCGGTTTCAGGGCAGGGATAGCCCGGCCATATATGTTTTACGACGTTACTGAAGACAGGCAGACCAGCTTGAGAATTATTCCATTCCAGGTTATGGACGTTACCCTTTATCAGTATAAGAATCTGGATCCGGCCGCATCAAAGGAGGTAATTCTTAAGCTGATAAACGAAACCCGAAAAGTAGGAGGAGTCTTCGTGAGCCTCTGGCATAATACTTCACTGCTTGAAACCCCGGAATGGAAAGGATGGAGAGAAGTATTTGAATCAATGCTACAGTACCAGCAGGCATGATCGTCCATCTTAAACACGATGAAATAGACAGGGAGCAATGGGATAATTGCATTAAGAATTCTCCCGGGGCAAGACCTTACGGTTATTCATGGTATCTCGATATCATGGCACCGGGCTGGGAAGCGCTTGCTGAAGGTGATTATGATTCTGTTTTCCCTCTATCCGGATTTAAGAAATATGGGATACAATATATTTCTACTCCGGTTTTCATACAGCGGCTTGGTGTTTATTCCCGCAACATAAATAAATCAACTTCAATCGGAGATTTTCTGGATAAGATACCTGATTATTACAGGCTGATTGACATCTGTGTAGGACAGGAAGTGAAAAATGAAAGTTTCAAAGTCACCATCGGGACCAATTTTGAACTTGATATGTCGCTTCCATATGACCAGTTGTGGAATAACTTTTCGCATCACTGCAAAAGGAATATTGATGCATCTGCCAGGCAGAAACACGAGTTGATCCATGATATAGATCCAGGCGAGCTTATTGAATTATTCAGGATGAACAGGGGCAGGGAGATAAAGGAAATAAAGGATCATCATTATCGTCAGCTCAATGATCTGATGAGCTATTGCATAAGTAACAGGAAAGGAAGAATAATTGGTGTGAAAAACACCGGCAGTAAGCTCATTTTCGGGATATTCCTTATTGAAACGGATGGGAATAAGGTAATGCTCCTTGTTGTCAATACGCCGGAAAGCCGTGATAACAGGATTGGATATTATGCTGTTAATGAATTGATTAAAGAGTCGGCTGGTTCAGAGACTATACTCGATTTTGAAGGTTCATCAATACCTTCGGTTGCATCTTTCATGGAGTCGTTCGGCAGCAAAAATTTTCCGTACTACAGGATTTACAGGAACAGGCTTCCATGGCCGGTCCGGATATTAAAATAATGGCCCAATGGCACAACAGCTCAATGGTGCAACGGCGAATTTCCCTTTGCGCCCCTGTGCCTTTGTGCCGTTGAGCCGTTAAAGTTTTTCCAGTTCTATCTCCTCATCCCTCTTCGCCTCCACAAGCTTTTCATTTTCACACTTGACGGTTCGGGCAGGGAATTTCTTGATAATGGTGTAATTATGTGTGGCGACCACGACAGCTCTTCCGGTCTTGCTGATATCTATAAGTAATCTTATAATTCCCTCAGAAGTTTCAGGATCAAGATTCCCGGTTGGTTCATCAGCCAGTATAATATCCGGATCGTTCAACAGAGCCCGTCCAATGACAACTCGTTGCTGCTCGCCTCCCGAAAGCTGATGAGGCATTTTATACCCTTTTAATCCAAGCCCCACTTTTTCAAGAACGTCACCGATACGTGCATTGATCTCATTCTTGTTTTTCCAGCCGGTTGCTTTCAGCACAAATTCAAGGTTGTCATGCACTGACCTGTCGATCAGCAGCTGGAAGTCCTGAAAAACAATACCAAGTTTTCTGCGAAGCATAGGGATATCCTTTGTCCTGAGCTTTGAAAGATTAAAGCCCGCAACAACACCTGTACCCTCCTTGAGAGGTATCTGGGCATTAATTGTTTTTATAAGGCTTGTTTTTCCGCTTCCGACCCTTCCGACGAGGTACATGAATTCACCCTTTCTTACACTGAGGTTCACATTTGAAAGGACCAGGTGATCATGCTGCCATATCAGACACTCTTTCAGATCAATAATTACATCCAGTGGAAGGATCTCCTGCATTTCCGGATTATTTTATGTGCAAAATAAGGAAAGAATTGATAACTAATATTTGGATGTTAATAAAATCAATAATAAAGCCCGGTTGCAGGCGTTTAATAATTGTAATTTTACAACTGATTTTAAAAACAGATATGTGGTATATATGGCTAACTATTAATCTGTTATACGTCAAACAAAATGTCTGGAAACAAAACAGATCAAAAAGAGAAAAGCCAAAAGGAACAAGTTATGAACAGAAACAGATACTTTTTTACTCTCAGTCTTTTCCTTATTTTTTTCAGTAATGCATTGTCACAGGTCGCTTTTACAGGCAAAGAGCTGGCATCTGATTTTACAAGAGGGATGGAATTATTCAATAAAGAAAAGTATCCTGCTGCAATCAGGCTTTTTGATTCATACATTAAAAACACTGACAATACTAACTTGCTGACTCTTTCAGAAGCTGAATATTACAGGGGAGTGGCTGCACTGAACCTCTTCAATCCCGATGCTGAATTCAGAATGGTTTCTTTTGTCCGAACCCATCCTGAAAGCCCGCGGATCAATGAGGCCTGGCTGGCACTTGGCGATTATTTCTATCAGAATAAAAACTACAGGAAGGCAATAACGTACTATGAGCAGGTAAACCGGCAGGAACTTATATCGGAAAAACTGCCGGAATATTTCTTCAGGCTCGGTTATTCGCATTTTATAAGGGGAGAAAAGTCCAGGGCTCTCCTGATGTTCTCAGAGATAAAAGATATTGATACAGAATATACTCCACCCGCTGTCTATTATTTTTCTCACATTGCCTATGAACAGAAAATGTACCAGACAGCAATGGACGGATTCTCCAGGCTTAAGAGCGATGAAACATTCGGAAGCGTAGTCCCTTTTTATATTGTGCAGATCCTCTATCTAGAGAAGGATTATGACCAGATACTGAAAATTGCTCCTGATCTGATCAATTCAGCCGGAAAGGAGAGAGCTATTGAACTTTACAGGTTCATTGGCGATGCTTATTACAACAAGGGGGATTTTAAGGAAGCATTGCCATATCTCGAAAAATTTGCCACCGGTACAAAAATAAGTGACAGGGAGGATAAATACCAGCTTGCTTACTGCTATTATAAAACGGGAGAGACCGACAAGGCCATAAAGTTGTTACGTGAAATAGGAACAAGATCGGATCTTCTTAGCCAGAATATATGGTTTATCCTTGGAGATGCCTATCTCCAGAAGGGAGATAAGAAGCGTGCGCAGTTTGGATTCTCAGAAGCTTCAAAACTTGATTTTGATAAAAAGATCAGGGAAGATGCTCTTTTCAATTATGCAAAGATCACATATGAAACATCATATTCTCCGTTTGGTGAAGCGACGGCTTCCTTTCAGAAATATATTGAGCTTTATCCGGGTTCTGACAGGATAGAGGAAGCGTATAATTATCTGGTATCTACTTATTTGCAGGCAAAAAACTATAAAGCAGCCCTTGCCTCTCTTGACAGGATCAGAAGCAAGGACACCAGGCTGGAGGAGGCATATCAGAGAGTGGCGTTCTACAGGGGACTTGAACTGTTCAAGAACATGGAGCTCGAGGCTTCAATAAATATGTTTGAGAAGTCGCTTAAATATGAAAGATATAACCGGCAATTGAAAGCCAGGGCAATCTACTGGAGAGGTGAGGCCAACTACAGGCTTGGCAACTTTGAAGATGCCAAAGCCGATTATACCGAATTTATGGCGATACCAGGCTCAATGCTTTTAGGTGAGTCACATCTTTTAAGGTATAACCTCGGCTATACGCTGTACAACCTTAAGGATTACACAAATGCTCTCACACATTTAAAGACATTTGAGTCTAATGTTGCCAGTGTCAGGTCGGAAGTAATGGCAGATGCCAGGAACAGGATTGGCGACTGCTATTATATCACAACCAATTATCCTGAGGCAATAAGCTATTACGATAAAGTAATAGATTTCGGCAAGCTTGATGCAGATTATGCCATGTTCCAGAAAGGATTTTCACTCGGACTCATGAATGATGAGCGGGGGAAAGCAGAAGTCCTTACATTGCTGACATCCAGGTATCCGACTTCCTCTTATGTTCCAAATGCAATTTTTGAAAGGGGCAGGGCATACCTGGTGCTGAATGAATACAGCAAGGGGGAAGCTGACTTTAATACTATAATAACATCCTGGCAGTCAACCCCGTTTGTTCCGCGGGCAATGGTCCAGCTGGGACTCCTTTATTACAATCTGGGAGAGAATGAAAAGGCAATTGTCCAGTACAAGAAAGTAATAGAAAACTATAAATCAACTCCCGAGGCACGGTATGCAATGACCGGCCTTAAAAACGTTTACGTCGATATAAATGATGTTGATTCATATTTTGCATATCTTAAAACCCTGCAGGGATATGGTGATGTGAACCTGGCAGAAAAAGATTCACTTCTTTACACATCAGGTGAAAATCTGTATATCACAGGTAAATATGACAGGGCAGCAGAGATATTCAGGAATTATCTGAATGAGTTTCCGAACGGGAGCTTCCTTCAGAATGCTCAGTTTTACCTTGCAGAATGCCTTAAATCGACCGGGAAAAATGAAGAGGCCGTAAAACTGTATGCTGCTGTTACAGATGCTCCAAACAATCAGTTTACTGAACAGGCGCTCATTGCTGCTGCCGGCATTTATTACGATATGGAGGATTTTGCTTCCTCACTTAAGTACTTTGAAATGCTTGAAAAGACTGCAGGAAATTCTGAAGACAAAATAATCTCACTCAGGGGAGGGCTCCGGTCAGCTTACCAGCTTGGAGATGCTCAGAAAACAATTTCTGCTGCAAATAAGATCAACAACACAGTCAATATACCGGAGGAACTGTTGAGAGAGGCAGTATTCATGAGAGCCAAGGCAAATTACAGTCTGAATAATTTTGATGAAGCTCTGAACGATTTCCGCAAGACAGCTACTGAAGTTGCAAGCGCTGAAGGCGCAGAATCAAAATACAGGCTTGCTGAGCTGCTCTTCAGGAAGGACCAGATAACAGAATCTGAGAATATTATCAATGAGTTTATTGATCAGAATACTCCGCACCAGTACTGGATGGCGAGAATGTTCATCCTTCTATCGGATATAAGTGTTAAAAAGGGTGATAATCTTCAGGCAAGGGCAACTCTTCAGAGCCTTAAAGACTACTATACCATCGATAATGACGGGATCCTTGATGAAGTCAGGTCCAAACTTGATGCCCTGAGCCAAAATAACTGATAATGAGAAAACAAAAAATTAATTACTGATGAAACGAATCCTCATTATAAAACTCCTGATACTTCTGATTCTCGTTCCGGTTTCCGCACAAACCAGTCAGCAGGATCTTAAAAGGGAGGTGACTCTTTATAATCCTTACAAACCATCTCTTTCACCTGTTAAAAAGAAAAGTTACCTTCCCGATATGAATGATACAACAAGGATTAAACCTGACTTCAAATATGATATCGCCATAAAGCCATTTTTACCGGAATATACAATCAGTCCTATAAAAGCCGCATCACTTTTGCCCGATCCGCTGCCCAAGCTGTACAAAAGCTACCTGAATTTAGGTTTTGGCAATTATTTCACGCCTCTTGCCGAGCTGAGCATAACCAATGAACGTTCGAAAAAAGGAGCTGTCGGTTTCTATGCAAGGCATTTCTCCACGAACGGAAAAGTAAAGCTACAGAATGATGAAAAGGTATTTGCGGGATATATGGATAACGATGTTTCCCTGTTCGGAAGGAAATTCTTCAGGTACAATTTCCTTGAGGGATCAATTGATTACAACCAGAGGACACGGTATGCATATGGATACGACACCAGTATTGTAGGATATAAGCCTGAAAATAAGGATATTAAGCTTGGATATAATAATCTGGGAGCTGATATATCGTTTGCCTCACTGACACTTGATTCGGCAAAGTTCTCCTATGATTTCGATGCTGGCTATGATTTATTTTTCAGCACAGGCGACCTTTACCAACATAACACGGGACTGGCAGGAACGATAGCAACATTATACAAGGGCTTTTATGCAGGGTCTGATCTGGAACTGAATTTTTTCATTCCTTCCAAAACAATCTATGACAAGCTTAAATATATAGTATCCATCAGTCCATTCGTGAAAAAGAGCACATCACAATGGAGTTTTAAAGCGGGTCTGCAAATGCTTCTTGATAAGAATATGAATGACAAACCTGATTTTCATCTCTACCCGGATGTCAGGTTTGGTTTCAGCATTGTACCTGAGTATGTAAGCTTTTTTGCAGGTTTGAACGGCAAGCTGGAGGTAAATGAGCCAAAGAACGTCATTGAGGATAATCCGTTCATTGTAAATGATGGAAGACTGTTCACTCTTACCAATACTGATCATGCCCTTATTGTTTCGGCTGGTCTGAATGGGAATACAGGGATCGGAGGCAATTATATTGTTTCTGCTTCCTATTCAATGATTGACAGTATGCTGTTATTCTCAAATTATATCGACCCTGCCTTCATTCCAACCGCCGAGATAGGGAATCACTTTATTCCTCTGTATGATGATGGTGAACTGCTTAATATTCATGGTGAGATCAATGGTAATATCAGTAATAAGATTACCTACACAGGCAGCGCAAATTTCTATAACTACAATCTGTCAAATTATGATTATGCATGGAATAAGCCAGGTTGGGATGGGAAAATAGGCATAAAATATAACCTGAGAGATAAAATAATCGCAGGTCTGGATGTAACTGCTATTGGAAAGCGAAACCTGGCCGCTACTAGAGTTTTGAATCCACTTTTCTTTGCTCCGACCCTGGAAAAGTTCGAAGAACCGGCTCATGTGAACCTGAACCTGAGCGCGGAATACCGTTATACCAAAATACTGTCTTTCTGGCTCAAATTCAACAACATCTCATTCAACAGGTACTACGAATGGGCTTACTACCCGTCCCAAAGGTTCATAGGGATGGTGGGGTTTACCTATAGCTTGTAGATATTACATGTACTCACTCCTAAATCCCCTCTCTGCTTGCGCAAAGAGGGGACTTAATTTATTAATAATGAATTACTTCCCCATCTTTACGAAGTAGAGAGGGGGATAA
>CAZLCF010000048.1:0-15595 GCA_964557905.1 uncultured Rikenellaceae bacterium
GATCCAGCTGGGATTCGAACCCAGGACCCCATCCTTAAAAGGGATGTGCTCTACCTGCTGAGCTACTGAATCTTTGTCCATTTTTTGCGAGTGCAAATGTATGACAATTTTAATTTAATGCAAAGCGGAAATGTTTTTTTACCCATTATAAATTGTAACCTGATATTTCTACCGCAGGTTTTTCTCCACACGTATCCTTATCGTACAGCTTCATCGTAATGACTTTCTCTTCGCCTGGCATCAGAGATACATAGTTATCGCTGAAGAACACCGGCAGGATGCGTTCTCCGCTCCTTTTTCCAATGACTTTCAGTCGCACCATCAACGCAGGAGTTGAGGTAGTATTTCTCAGAATAGTGGTAAGAAGCCACTCATCCCCTGATTTCCTGATCACCGTACTATTCTCCAGATCGATCTTCGGCAGTTCGCGAAGCGCCTGGTAGTTGCCGTTTTCAAGTCCCCGCCAGTAGAAGTTCTCAGATATGATTTTATCACCTTCCTTTAAAGTCAGTTTTATAAAATGAACTGACGAAAGGTTTTCCGGAAATTCAAGCCTGAAACATTTTACTGTTGCGTCTTCCCTGCAATCCAAAACTGTTTCCTTCTCCCACTGAACGGATCCGTCCATGTTTATCACCTGTGCCTGTGCAGCTAATCCTACCCTGTCTTTTCCGTTGTAGTTCACTACTTCAACAGAGTCGCAACCTTTAAAATCATATATGGG
Source organism: uncultured Rikenellaceae bacterium (assembly GCA_964557905.1). Classification (GTDB taxonomy): domain Bacteria; phylum Bacteroidota; class Bacteroidia; order Bacteroidales; family VadinHA17; genus LD21. The sequence goes on from CAZLCF010000048.1 coordinate 725, forward strand.
ATTCCATTGAATATGAACCGGTTCTGATGCCTTCTTGCAACCGAAGTATGCTGCAGTGGGCTCAAAATAATAATCATATGTCTGCCATACCATCGACGGCCATGCAGGATGGCTCATCCATAACAGCATCCCTTGTCTGAAAGTACTTCGTCCTTCAAATATTGCACGGTATCCGTTATAATTGATCCACTGGGCAAGTTCTGTGAATTCTTTTGCGTCTTTCGGCTTACCGAAACCTTTTTCAACCATTTCGTTAAATGAGGCCGTTCTCTGTGCGCCTTCCAGGCAATAATCATGTATTCCCCATAAACTGCTCTGCGGCCACAGGAGGGATTCAGGAATAGTCTTTTTAAGGCTCTCATACGTCATAACATTCGGCATTCCTCTCTCGCTGTGAAATCTATTATTACCGTACAGGAGGAAATAGTCCCTTGGCGGAAGAGCGCTGTAAGGTCCGCCTCCGCTTACAACACCCATAGATGAGTGGGATATGTAATGTATCCCGGGATGAATTTCCGGAAGCAGGGCACGCAACGCCGTATCAATCACTTCGGGAGGATTACCTTCATTACGACCGCAGTAAAGGCCAATGGATGCATGGTTCCTTATCCTTTTGACCATATCCTCAGCATTTGCCATGAACATATCCGGATCATCAGGATTGGGACCATCAGCCGGGTTAGCAAGCCAGAAATCCTGCCATACCATGACTCCATGACGATCACAGGCTTCGTAAAATTCATCGTCCCCCGTCTGGCCAACCCAGTTCCGGATCATGGTGAAGTTCATATCGGCATGATAGGCAACGGCAACATCATACTCACGTCGGCGGTAGTTCAGGTTAGACTCAGGGAAACCCCAGTTTCCGCCTCGACCTATGAAACGCCTGCCATTTATATAAATGTTCAGAATATCATTGTCTTCATTAAATGTCATCTCCCTGACGCCGGATTTAAATGCTGTTTTATCCGAGACAGTACCTCTTACTGTTTTAAAGGACAGCTCAACATCATAAAGGTTTTGTGCACCATATCCTTTTGGCCACCAGAGTTTCGGATTAGCAAAATGCAAGACATGATGTGTTAAAGGATTCATTTTTACCACTTTAGAAGCAAGAGGTTCGAGCGTGATCTCTTCTTCAAACTCAATATCGCCATATTTTCCTGTCAGGATCCCGGTAACTGCTTCATTTTTATGATTCTGCAGTGTAACCTCAATGTTAATGTCAGCCACACTGGTATCAGGTAGTGCAAGGTCGGTAAGCACAAACGGATTTTCAATGGTAACAGGACCCGTCACACTCAGGTATACATCGTTCCATATCCCTATATTCCTTCCCCTGATGGTCGGTATCCAGTCCCATCCAATTGAAGCATGATATGTAGGATTGTCCGCACCCAGAACTCCGCCGTTCTTGTCAGGGCTGAGTGCGGTCTGCTCCTTAATCACACCGATATTGTTGTTCTTAATGATCAGGACCGCAATGGTATTTTTTTGTCCGGATTTAATGAGATCTGAAACATCAAATTTCCCGCGGATAAATCCTCCTTCAATTCTTCCTTCTTTCTTACCATTAACATAGATATCTGCTTTCCAGTTTATGCCGTCAAAATTCAGGAACATCCGATCGCTGGCAAAATCTTGCGGGACATCAAATTCATTCCGGTACCAGAAATCGGAATAGAAGAATGATTCGGAGATCATCAGCTGGTTATCGTTGAAATTTGGATCAGGCAAAGCTCCTGCATTCCAATAACTTACAAGTGCAGTCCCTGGAACAGTTGCGACAGTCCAGTCATCACATGCAAATCCGGTTTGAGAGATACTCTCACCTGTCGATGAAACCTCAGATGCTCTCTGGATTTTCCAGTTTCCGCCACTCAAGTACATCCGGTTTTCTGAAACAGCCGGACTGGTTTTTGGTTTGGGCACCATTCCGCCTGTACCAAATATCTCCAGCTCACTAAGGATATATTTATTATCTGAAGATGGTTCGGTCATCAGTAAACGTACATAACGGCCGCTTGCTTTTTCTTTCAGTGTTATATCGTCAAGCAATGCACCATTACCGGGAAGAACTGCAATGTCATTCCAGTTTTGAGCATCATCGGACACCTGGACTGATCCCTTTTTTGCTTTATTGATCCAGTGCAGTTTGATTCGATCGAAGGAAGAAGATGCTCCCAGGTCTATATATATCCATTCTTTGCCGGTTCCGGCACTCATCCATGCGCTGGTAAAACTCTGGGACGGGGCAATTTTCAGCTTCTGATCATCTTTAAAGAGATCCAGATCGCCGAATGTCCATTTTTTTACGCAAGGAGCTGAAAGGTTGATCCTGTAGAAATTATAAGCAACCGGTTCTTTGAATACAAATGACTGGTTCACCAACCTTGTAAGTCCAGGCATTCTGAAGTTGAATGAAAAAGAAGGCCTCGGGGCAGTTGAATCCACCGGACCGAACAAAACTGCAAACGGATTTGCGGGGCGGCGTCTTGCTGTTCCTCTTCGCTGTGGTCCTGTATTTCCAAACATTGCAAAGGGATCGGGCCTCACCTGCCCCGGCAGGCCAAATCCTTTGGATTTACCCAGTTCATTCCAGGTCACTGCATCATTGGAGCCGTAGCAGGTAAATTCCCATCCCCCGGGCTTCTTATCATCGTATGTCAGACTACCGGAAATAGCTATTCTGGTGACTGTTGTTTTTTCCGAGCCATGGTTCATCTCAAGCTGAATCCAGATGTCAGTCCCATCAACGCTCATCTCCGTTACACCGTTATGGTCAAGAAGCCATTCCCGTTCATTTTTTGGAACTATACCAGCATTTGTTGATAATGATATATAGTCAGGCATTTCATGTGTGATAATCCCATCAGTAACAAGCTGGGCAGTAAGGTTATAATCATAGCTTGAGGAATGCCAGGCAGGTCTCAGCCTGGCCAGATTGCGGTAATTTTCATTATCAGTAATAAGTGCAGGGGAAAAATCCTCAGCAGGATTACCCGGGTATATTCCCACGCCACGGGTATATTTGTCAGCATTCCGGCTGCAACCGGATATAAAAATCAACATATATACAATTCCCGATAAAATAAAAAGTGATTGTTTTGTCTTCATATAGTATAAATTTGAATTCGTCATAATAGAAATACTTAACCAACGCGATTTTATCAGTATGGTTATTACCGGAAATCGTCGGACCAGGTGCAGATCACAGAAATGTTATTTTGACAGCACAGGAATCTGCCTGTTAATTGATTCCTCAAGAGAAATAAGGGTTTCAGTGCGAAGTATCCCGGGAATGTTCTGGATCCTTTCAGTCAGAATATCCTTAAGGTGTTCATTGTCCCTTGCATATACTTTGATAAAAAGTGAATAATTACCTGTGGTATAATGACATTCAATTATCTCGGGAACATCCCTGAATTTCTTTACCACCTCGCGGAAATGACCAGGATGTTCAAGAAAAATACCTATGTAAGCACATGTTTTAAATCCTACCAGCACCGGATCAACCTTGAATTCTGATCCCCGTATGATACCGACTCTCATAAGCCTCTGAACACGCTGATGAATTGCTGCTCCTGAAACACCGCATTCCCTTGCTACCTCAAGGTAGGGTATCCTGGCATTCTTTGATATGATATCCAGGATCTTCCTGTCGAGATTGTCGATTTGTAAGCTTTCTGACATTATTATAACGATTGATTAATGAAATGAAACATTTTATTGAAAATACTGAAAAAAATTAAGCAAAAGATAGCGATAATTATCGGGAATAACAAAATGTAAAGAGACAATGATAAAATATCAGGAAATAATCAATGAAATCGGAAGTCAGAGCGCTGTATTAATATAACCTGTCACTTCTTTAATATCTGAAAATCCCTTGCTTTCCAGGAAATCCTCAATGCCTTCCAGGATTTTCACAGAAGCCTGGGGATCAATAAAAGAGGCTGTACCCACCTGAATGGCTGAAGCGCCTGCCAGAATAAATTCGAGGGCGTCATCAGCATTCATAATTCCGCCTATGCCTATAACAGGGATCTTTACAGCCCTGGCAACCTGCCATACCATTCTCAGGGCTACAGGTTTAATTGCAGGACCCGAAAGACCACCAGTAACTGTAGACAGTGATGGTCTCATATTGCGTATATCGACCGACATGCCTACCAGGGTGTTAATAAGAGAAACCGAGTCTGCTCCTTCATCCTCAGCAATACGGGCAAAATCAACAATATTCGTGACATTGGGAGACAGCTTGACGATAAGCTTTTTTGAATATACTGCCCTGACTGCTTTTGTGACTTCACGCGTCGAACCAGGATTAGTACCGAAAGCCATTCCTCCCAATTTTACGTTAGGACATGAGATATTGAGCTCGATAGCAGGAATTTTATCAAGGGAATTAATCCTTTCGGCCAGGGCAACATAATCCTCAATATAACTTCCGTTAATATTTACAATAACGTTGGTTTTGTATGCCGAGAGATGCGGGTATATGTTCTTTTCAAAATAATCAATGCCCTTGTTTTGAAGGCCAACGGTATTAAGCATTCCGGAAGGAGTTTCAGCCATCCTTGGATAAGCATTGCCTTCTCTGGGTTCAAGGGTGGTTCCCTTTACAATAATACCTCCTAACCGGGAAACATTCAGGAAATCATCAAATTCCGAACCATACCCGAATGTACCTGAAGCTGTCAGCACAGGATTTTTAAAGTGAAGATCCCCGATATTGAAATCAAGTTTTACCATTTCAGATCATTTATATTGAAAACCGGCCCGTCGGTACATGTACAAAGGTTTCCCCTGACGGTTGCTACGATGCAGCAAAGGCAGGCTCCTATGCCGCATCCCATTAGGTTTTCCAGGGACACTTCGCAGCCAATGTTGTTTTCTTTGCTGTACGCTCCCACTGCCCTCATCATTGCTTCAGGTCCGCAGCAATATATCAGATCGTAACTGTTTGATGAAAACACCGGATGATCAGTTACAAAACCCTTTTCTCCCCGTGATCCATCCTCAGTAGTCAGAAATACTCTTCCAATCTTTAAATATTCATCATATTCAATAATACGTTCACTGTTCCGGAAACCCAGCAGAATATCCGGATTGCAGCCATTTGTCTTCAGGTGCTTTCCCAGGAATAATAATGGTGCCACTCCGCAGCCGCCTCCAACCAGAAGTATTCGCTGTTTCTTTTCCGGCAGAGTAAAAGAGTTGCCAAGAGGGTAAATCATATTCAGCAGGTCCCCCTTCTTTAGTTTTGAAAGTGCTTCAGTGCCTTTTCCGGCTATTTGAATCAGGAGCTTAAAAGTATTCTGGCCATAATCCACGTCATGTATTGAGAAAGGCCTGCGTAAAAATGTTTCCGCACTATCTTCCACTTTTGCCTCGACAAACTGACCCGGTTTCATTTCCGGAAGTCTTTCCTTTCCGGATATCTCAAGAATAAAAAAATCTTTATTAAGGCTGTGATTATCAACGATTTTAAGGGATTCTATTCGCTTAACCATCTAAAGATGTTTACAGCAAAGATACTTTTATTAGCGCATATCATAAAATTATCCTGAACATTTCCAGGGCTGCCGGTTTCAGATCAATCCTCTCCTGGTACAAATTCACGGAAACTGTTATTAGAATAAAACCATACTATTTTTTCAACATACTGTCCCGTTCTTTTACGCTGTAATTCAATATTTTGTGAACTATTTTTACTCTTTTTAAGGTCAGAATCAATAATAGGTTGCTTTTCAAGCTCATCACCATTGTATGTAACTTCTTTGAATTCGTCAAACATCTTTTGCATTGAAGGTTCCTTAAACATATCACCTTTACCGAATAACAACCAATCCGTTGATAAGAATGTATATTTTTCAAGCATCTTAACTACGAAATCGAGGCTCGGTTTATTACGTCCTGAGAGGATATGTGAAATACCTGATGGTTGTACTCCAATTTCTTCTGCCAGTTGTGCCGAGGTTTTATTCTCTGCTTTAAGAAATTCAATAATCCGTGATTTCATATCAAATAAATTCTTAATTACAAATGTAAACCATTATTTAATGACAAATGTAAATATCTTGATTCACATATGTAATTTTAATTAATTGAACTGGAATGTCTTCATTTACTTATCTATGTATATACTTGATATAAAGATACTTATACTTTATATTTATTTAATGTGTTTATGCAGATTAGAAATGTATTCTGCTGGTATATAATGATTTATAACTAATTTCTAAATTCCGGCACGTTTTTCTATGCGTCCAGCGTTAATTTCTTATATCTATGTTTACATATAATCGGAATGTTCTTACTGATTATCAGTAATTTATGTATCTGAATATTATTTTATACTATTATTTACATATGTAAAGATAATTTAAACGAATTTCCGTTACAATTGTATATTATTTACAGTAATCATGGGGTTTACAATTGTAAATCGAGTATTTTTCGATCCGGACAGAAGTCAATAGCCGGGTAGAGGTTTACTCCTGCTCTATTATTTCACATAAATTGAATATTTGGATCGCTTCCGGAAGAGTCTGGCAAATTTTCTCTCCCGGAGAATTTAAAACTAGAATATAAAGCTCACACGGAACTCAGGATTACTGTATATATCGTATACTGAATCATTCAGAGCCCACAGGACCATCATATTAATGGAAGATCTTCTTCCAACGGGTTGGCTTATTCCTACGCCGGCCAGCAAGGTATTGATTGTAAATCTGTCCGAGGTCAGTGGCGGATTTTGCCAGAATGCTGACTCAAGGCTCAGAAACTCATCCTCAAAATGAATAAAAATACCCATATTGATACCTGCGGGCACTATTGAATTAATATCCTTAATAACAACAAATTGAGAGTATCCCCTGCCTCCATAAATATCTGTCCGCCCCATGGGATCTTTATAAAACCTGTAATTGGGGCCTGCAGCAACAGCCAGCCGCGGTAATATCCAAAATCCAATTATCGGGGATGCCTCAATATCTGTTGTAGTTCCAAGCTGCAATCCGAAGCTGCCGCCATAAAACAGTCTATCTTTAAGAGGAGGAGCCTCGCTCCTGCTTCTCTGTGCAGATGCTGCCTGTACAGCCAAAAGTAACAAGGTTATCGCAGTAAATCTCAGCCTTCTGAAATCTGCACTATAATGATTGAGAACCATAATTACATTTTGTAACTTTGATGTGATAATTACAAATAAACGAAAAAATTTTACCTTTTAATATACCCGTAAAAGAATGAACATCATCATTAACGGAGGAACCAGGGGCATCGGAAAAGAAATTGTCCTCATACTGGCAAAAGATAGGTCCAATAAGATATTTGTGACCGGCAGGAACAGGAGTGCGCTTAAACAATTGTCTTCAGGAGCAAAATACGGGAATGTTTTTGCTCACGCCACAGATATGGCTGTTTTTGATGACAATGAGAAATCGTTCATTGATGCTGTTACCGGCTGCTTCAAGGATATTGATATTCTGATAAACAATGCAGGTTACCTGGTTCACAAGGATTTTATTGCTTTTGAAAAGAAAGAGGCAAGGAAACTGATGGAAACAAATTTCTTCGGACCGGCGTCAGTTATCAGAGTTTTGAAGCCGATAATGAAGCGAGGTTCTCATATAATCAATATTTCCAGCATGGGAGGGTACCAGGGCAGCTTGAAATACAGGGGGATGTCATATTACAGCGCCTCAAAGGCTGCACTTTCATGCTTATCGGAGTGTCTTGCCGGAGAATTCCGTGATGCAGGTATTGCTGTTAATTGCCTGGCTCTTGGATCGGTTCAGACAGAGATGTTTGAGGAGGCTTTTCCAGGTCTCAAAGCCCCTGTAAATGCAAAGGAAATGGCACAATTCATTGCTGACTTCGCATTGAATGGAAATAAGTTCTTTAATGGAAAAGTGATACCGGTGGCTTTCAGTGATCCTTGAGTATATGCTTTCCCTACAAATAGGTTTTTATCCCAATCTTGCCGTTCAGGGCGAGTAATCCATTGAAAGCCAACGATTTTATTTCATCCTCGCCGGGATATATCACCACTTCCGCAATGAAATGAACCATTGATCTGATATGATTTACAAATGATTCATTGAACGCCAGGCCGCCTGTAAAAATCACTGCATCAACCTTTCCTTCGAGGACTGCTGCCATAGCGCCTATTTCTTTCCCTATCTGATAAGAAGCGGCATCCCTGACCAGGATCGCCTTCTGATTGCCGGCTTCTGCCATTTTACATACATCCTTGAAGTTGTTTGTGCCCAGGTAGGCCACCATACCGCCTTTCCCGGTTATCATTGATTTTATATCGGCATGGGTGTATTTTCCACTGAAGCAGAGATCGGCAAGCTGTCCCGCAGGCAGGCTGCCGGACCGCTCGGGAGAAAAAGGACCATCCCCGTGAAGAGCATTATTGACATCAACCACCCTGCTCTTTCTGTGAGCTCCCACGCTTATTCCCCCTCCCATGTGGACAACTATCAGGTTCAGGTCTTCGTATTTCTTACCAATAGATGCCGCATAAATTCTTGCTACTGCTTTCTGGTTCAGGGCATGAAATATTGAGATTCTCTCAATAATTGGATGTCCCGAGATCCTGGCAACAGGCTGAAGCTCATCTACCACAACGGGGTCAACAATATATGCTTTTGCATTTGGCAAACCCACAGCGATATCATGTGCAATTATTCCGCCAAGATTACTGGCATGCTGGCCGAGAAGCCCTGCTTTCAGGTCGTTAATCATCTTATCATTTACTTCATACATTCCTGATTCAATGGGTTTTATCAGGCCTCCCCTGCCTACGACAACGGCTATGCGTGAAAGATCAGTATTTCTGTTTTCAAGTTCCCTTAAAATAAGGTTCTTCCGGAACTCAAACTGGTCAGTAATTTTATTATAACCTGATATTTCCGTGACAGTGTGGTCAAGGGTTTTATCAAAAAGCATTATATCTTCTTCAAAAAGAGCAAACTTAGTTGATGTCGAACCTGGATTTACTACCAGTATAAGCCGCTTTGCCATATTAGTGAGATTAATTAATCTTTAATTTACCCTGATTCATGTCATCAGGCATGCCAGGGCAATGCAATAAAACTTTGATTTTTCGCTATCGCTTCGTGACATAACGATCACAGGCTTTTGCGTGCCTCGTATTAAACCTGCAAGCTCACCTCCCGCAAATAGCATAAGGCTTTTATAGAAAGGATTGCAGGATTCCAGCGAAGGAAAGAGAAGAATATCGGCATCTCCCCCAACGGGTGTATTGATCCCTTTTATTTCGACACTTTTTTTATCGCATGCCAGGAAAAGATCCAGGGGACCGTCCATGGTACAGTTTGTTATCTGTCCGTTCTGTGCCATTTTGCACATCTCAGGATAATCTACAGAATACGGAAAATGGTGGCTTAGTTTTTCAGAAGCCCCAATAAGCGCTATTTTAGGCTTATCTATGCCGAACCTGGCAGCCATTTCGATCGCATATTCCGCCATGGCAACCTTCTGTTCAAGATTTGGATATGGTATCACTGCAGGATCCGTAATGAACAGAAGTTTATGATATTCAGGCATTTCTATGGCACAAACATAGCTCAGAACGGCATCCGGAAGCATAAGTCCGGATTCTTTTTCCATTACGGCTTTAAGAAATTTATCAGTCCCGACAAGGCCTTTCATTACTATATCCGCTGCACCTGTCCTGGTAAGCATTACAGCCTCAGCCGAGGCCTTGACTTCGTCGTCAATATCTATTATGCTGAATTCATTATGATCAATACCGCTTTTTTGGCAGGTTTTTTTTATTTCCGCGGAATTTCCAATCATTATCGCTTCTGCGAAGCCGGTGCTTATTGCTTTATTTATGGCTCCGATAGTATTTGGATCCTGTGCCCAGGCAACTGCAACAGTGTGCTTTTTCTTAAGTACCAGCACTTTTTCCACCATTTGATCAAGAGAGCTGATCATAACTGCATTATTTGCTGGCTGCCGCAGCGAGAAGGATACTGTCGTATTTTGCCTGTTCCGAATCTGATCTTGATGTCAGGACAATGGGAACCCTGGCCCCAAGGATCAATGATGCAACTTTTGCCTTGGCGAAGAATACGAGTGATTTATAAAGTACGTTGCCCACTTCAATGTCGGGCATAAGCAAAAGGTCAGTATCCCCGGCAACTTCGCTTCTTATCCCCTTAAGACGGGCGCTTTCGATACTTACGGCATTATCAAAGGCCAGGGGCCCGTCAATAATACAATTTTTAATTTGATCACGCTGGTTCATTTTGGAAAGCAGTGCTGCATCAAGAGTTGCCTCCATATTTTCGTTCACCATTTCCACAGCCCCGAGAACCGCAACTTTTGGCATATTATAACCAAGCTTTATTAGACAGTTGACTGAATTGTTGATAATTGCAATTTTGTCTTTCAGGTTAGGAGCTATATTCATTGCCACATCGGTAACGGCAATAACCTTGGGATATGTCTCAACCTCAAAAAGTGCAAAGTGTGACAGAAGGTTACCGGTACGCAATCCCCATTCCTTGTTCAGAACGCACTTAAGCAGTGTGGTGGTGCCGACTTTCCCTTTCATGAGTATGTCACCCTCCTTGTTGCTGACCATTTTAACGGACATCTCCACTGCCATTTCAACATCAGGTTCATGAATGATCCTGATTCCGGAAATATCATAGTTATTTGCAGCACAGATATTCTGGATCCCCTCCTTGTCGCCAATAAGGATCGGTTCAATAATATTGTCTTTCCATGCTCTCAGCACAGCACCCAGAGAATGCTGATCCTGTGCGGTTGCCAGGACAAGCTTTTTCTTCGGCCCGCCGGCAACTAAATTCTTCAGGTCAGAAAGGTTCTTTAATACCATTAAATATTACGGTTTAAAATTTACTATGTTCAACGATATAACGTGTATCCGATGCTATAACGAATTCCTCATCGGTAGTGACTGACATCACTGTGACTTTTGATTCGGGTTTTGAAATGACAAGATCGGCTCCCCGGGATCCATTGTTAGCTTCATTGTCAAAGATTATCCCCAGGCTTTCCATGTCTGAACAGATCATCTTTCTCATACTAAAATCGTTTTCCCCTATCCCGCCTGTAAAAACAAGGAGGTCTACACCATTCATTGCAGCACAATACGAGCCGATGAATTTCTTGACCTTATATGCATACATTTTCAGTGCAAGTATTGCTTTTTTATTACCTGCTTCTGCGGCAGTTTCGAGGTCACGCATATCTGAGGAGATCTGGGAGATTCCGAAAACCCCACTTTTCTTATTTATCATATTATTTACCCCGGTTACATTAAGATGCTCTTTATCAGCAATATAAACAAGAACTCCCGGGTCAATTTCCCCGGTGCGTGTTCCCATAATAAGTCCATCCACAGGAGTAAAGCCCATAGATGTATCGACTGAATTACCATTCTGTACGGCAGTAACTGATGCTCCGTTGCCCAGATGACAGGTGATAATTTTAAGTTGCTTTATATCCTTACCCAGTATTTTTGCAGCTTTGTGTGCAACAAACTTATGACTTGTTCCATGATACCCGTATTTCCTGATCCTGTATTTCTCGTAATATTCATAAGGCAGGGCGTACATGTAGGCATAGTCAGGCATGGTCTGATGAAAGGATGTATCAAAGACGGCGACCTGGGGAACTCCTGGAATAAGTTTCTCGACTGATAATATTCCTTTCAGATTGGCAGGATTATGAAGGGGCGCCAGCTCGATACATGCCTCGATAATCTTTTTGACGTCATTGTCAATAAGAACGCTCTCCTTATAATTCTCTCCCCCATTGACTACCCTGTGACCAACGGCTTTTATTTCATAGACATTCTTAATTACTCCGTGCTTAGGGTCGCAAAGTACCTCCATTACCATGTTTATACCTGTAGTATGGTCAGGAATATCCGTGATGACTTTGTACGTTTCTCCCCCTGTTGGTTTGTGAGTCAGGATACTTTCATTCAGTCCGATACGTTCCAGAAGACCTTTTGCTTTCATTTCGCATCCATCCGACATATCGAACAGCTGGTATTTAATTGAAGAGCTTCCGCAATTTAAAACTAAAATGATCATTATAATATGAATAAGTTTGTTGAAATCTCTGTTTTCACTTGATCCCTGCAGCCTGGTTCGCTGTGATTGCGATCATGCTGACTATATCGCTTACTGAGCATCCCCGTGAGAGGTCATTTATGGGGGCCGCCATGCCCTGGAGTATTGGTCCGATGGCTTCGGCGTGAGCCAGACGCTGAACAAGCTTATAGGCAATATTTCCGCAGTTAAGGTCAGGGAATACGAGCACATTTGCCTTTCCAGCGATTTTGCTTCCCGGCGCTTTTTTCTGCCCTATGGATTCAACAAGCGCAGCATCTCCCTGGAGCTCGCCGTCAATCAAAAATTCCGGAGCCATCTGCTGGGCAATCTTTGTAGCACTGATAACTTTGTCAACCATTTCGTGCTTTGCACTGCCTTTTGTGGAAAAGCTGAGAATAGCCACTCTTGGTTCCAGTCCGGCAATAACCTTTGCAGTCCTCGCTGAAGCTACTGCAATCTCAGCCAGCTCTTTATCCGTAGGATTCGGATGCACTGCTCCATCGGCAAAAATAAGAACTCCGTCATCCCCGAAGGTTTTGTCCGGCAGGATCATGATGAAAGCACCTGAAACAACTGAAATACCGGGAGCTGTTTTCACGTAATGAAAAGCCGGCCTCAGAACATCTCCTGTTGCATGGTCAGCACCGGAGACTTCTCCATCGGCATCTCCGCTCTTTATCATGAGAACGCCAAGATACAACGGATCAGCAATAAGCTCTAAAGCCTCCTCCTTCGTCATTCCCTTGCTTTTTCGGAGTTCGACCATCAGATCTGCATATTGCTCTTTTTTAGCGTGCGACCTGGGATCAACTATCGTAGTTTTGCCGATATTCTCCAAACCAAGCTTTGATGCATGTGATTTGATTTCAGCAGGATCACCCAGCAGAATGATCTGAGCCAGTCCCTCTGCGACAGCAATATCAGCTGCCTTGATTGTCCGTTCCTCGTAGCCTTCAGGGAGAACAATCCTTTTATTATGTTTCCTGGCATTCAGCTTGATGCTATCCAATAATTCCATTGTATATCAATATTTTAAAATATTCGAAATTTTTTTCTAAATGTACGAAAAAAAAGTCCGAATTTACAATCCTGTGAAGCATGATTATTGTGAGACTTATTAATTTTTTAGTTTCAATAGAAAAATCATGTTCAAATCATTTTTCTAAATTAGCAGCGCGAAAATGAATCATGGATACTGAATCTATATACTCACGCCTGGATTCTCTCGGAAGCAGTATTGAAGGTGATCTGAAATACGATAAGATCACAAAAGTTATTTATTCGACCGATGCTTCTGTCTACCGTGAACTGCCCCTGGCCGTTATCTGGCCAAAAGGAGAATCGGATCTGAAAAAGATACTTGAATTTGCCGGAAGGGAAGAAACCAGTGTTACTATCAGAGCAGCAGGAACATCTCTGGCGGGACAGGTGGTCAGCTCAGGCATTATTGTCGATATCTCGAGATATATGAAAAATATAATCGAGATAAATGAAAAAGAGATGTGGGTCAGAGTGCAACCCGGAGTAGTGCTGGATGAACTGAATCTGAAACTCAAAGAGAAGGGCTTGTTCTTCGGACCTGAGACATCCACTTCGAACAGATGCAATGTGGGGGGCATGGTTGGCAACAATGCATGCGGTTCTCATTCTGTTATTTATGGCTCAACCCGAGATCATACCATTGAGCTGAAGACACTTCTGAGTGATGGCAGTGAGGCAGTATTCGGACCAGTTGATAAAGAGACATTCAATAAAAAATGTTTTCTTCAAAATCTTGAAGGGAACATCTACCGTAAAATAAAGGAATTACTTGACGATACTGCCAACAGGAAAAATATCCGCGAAGGGTATCCTGATCCAGCAATACCAAGGAGGAACACAGGGTATGCACTGGATATTCTGTTAAACAGCAGGATATTTGATGAGGAATCTGAAGCACCGTTTAATTTCTGCAATCTGCTCGCCGGATCTGAGGGCACTCTTGCGGTTACAACCGAAATAAAGCTGAACCTTGTCAAATTACCTCCCCCAAACAAGGCTCTTGTCTGCATTCACCTGGAAAAGCGGAATGACGCCTTTTTGGCCAACCTGATAGCATTGAAGTTTAAGCCTGCAGCAGTGGAGATGATGGATGACAGGATACTTGAACTTACGGAGAATAATCTCAGTCAGAGAAGAAACAGGTTTTTTCTTGAAGGGAAACCTGCTGCTATAGTTATTGTGGAATTTGTCAGGGAGAAGCCGGAAGAGATAGAAAAGGTCATATCCGAAATGATAAATGAATTAATATCGGCCGGCTACGGGTACTCTTTTCCCATCGTGAGAGGGAAAGATATTTCAAAAGTATGGGATCTTCGCAAAGCAGGACTTGGTGTTCTTACGAACATGAAGGGCGATTCGAAACCGGTCTCCCTTATTGAGGATACTGCAATTCGTGTTGAACAGATGCCCGAGTACATTGCTGATTTTGAAAAGATACTGTCGGCTTATGGCAAAGAATCGGTTTACCATGCTCACATCGGGACAGGTGAACTCCATATAAGACCTGTTCTTAATCTTAAGGATCCTGCAGATGCGGAGCTTTTCAGAACACTTGGCATTGAGACGGCAAAACTGGTGAAAAAATACAGGGGCTCTATGAGCGGGGAACATGGTGACGGCCGGCTCAGGGGTGAATTTATCCCGTTGATAATAGGTGAATACAATTATAATCTCCTTAAAGAGGTAAAGAAAACCTGGG
>CAZLCF010000049.1:0-15495 GCA_964557905.1 uncultured Rikenellaceae bacterium
ATCTTGATAAGTGGTTACTGCTCGAACGATAGGAACACCAAATGTAAAACCCAGAGCAAAATGTACAATCGTCGTTGTCCATAAGGCGTGACCTATTGTTTGGTGTCGGTCTAGTATCTTCCTGCCGAGCCAAACAAGGGGGAATGTCAACAATACCCCTCCCACAATGATAGATAGATTCATAACATTTGAAAGTGGTGCATTTAACACCCACCACCAGATAAACCAGATAAACGCTAAAAGGGCAACCCTGAAAAATAATTCAATGACATGTTTCATAGTAACCTCCTTTTAAATTATAGTAAACTAAAAAATATTAGTTTGTAAACACTTACTAAAGTTAGACATAATTGACCAATTACAGAGTTATTACACACGATATGATGTTGTTTAAAAAACTATAATAGTGGGAGTTGGTGAAAAAAAGAATTCACCTCATAATTTATAACTATTACATCTGATGAACTTTGATACAGTTATAAGACAGTTAATCAAAATCCTGAGTTAGTTACTTGTTGTTTAATTATGTATGTTAAGTGTTATCAGACCGGATTTTGAAGTAGTCAAAACGCCAGTCTTTTGCAAGTTATCCAAGGTACAAGAGGAATCATTTATTTTAATAATAACGTAACTTTTGTTACAGGTAATTATTTATTTATTTTTTACAAATATGTAAGGTGTAAATTCTATAAAATCAGCTACACGAAGTGTCAAACCCGAAATTTTATCATTTTCAACTTTAAAGGGGATTTCTACAATTCCCATTTCGGGATTTGAATAGGTACATAAAAAAATTTCATTTTTAAGATATTCCAGTTTCCCAATTAAATCGGGATGATGAGAAAAATAGATGTTTAAATTATTCTTCTCCAATTTAATCGCTATATCACCATAGACTTCATTAGTATATGTTCCGGTGTAGTTTTCAAGTGAGAAGCTTGGTTTGTTAAATAATTTCACCACATTTCTCAAGGAGTCAATCTTAACCTTTGATTTGTTATTGTTTTTTTTAAATATATCAAGTGACTTATCGCTATAGTCCTGATATGGTAAACCTAAAAATGCATCACAAATTTCATTAGTTAAATCCTGAAAGAAATTGTTTTGGTCAGTGTTAGTCAATACTACGATTCCAATTTTTTCTTCTGGTATAAACATCACTGAGGATAGAAAACCGTCAACACCTCCAGTATGTGAATACACAAGCTTCCCATTACGATCATTAATAGCAAGTCCCAATCCATAAAGGTAAAAATGAGTCTCCTGTTTATCTCTTGGATCTATACCCCTGATGGAATAAGGCATTCGTATTGCTTGAATAGCCTTTTCTGGTATTACCTGAATACTATCAACTTTCCCCTCATCTAGCTGTACCAGCAGCCAGGTAGCCATATCTTTTGCACAGGAACTGATACTTCCTGCAGGTGCAAGATTATCAATATCAGGAACAGGCAATTCTGTAAGTATGTCATCAACTATTGTATAAGGAAATGCTGCATTTGAGGCTCTTTTAAGTTCCTTCGAAAGCATCAAAGTACGATTCATTTTCAGTGGTGCTAAAATCTTTTCTTTTACAGTTTCTTCCCAGCTTTTTCCGGTGATTCTTGGAATTAACTCTCCTGCTGTGAGAAACGCTGCATTACAATAACCCCATTTAGTTCTAAAGCCATAAAGGCCATTAATCAATGACATTTTATGAATAACCTCCTCCCTTGACAGGTTTGATGTCCAATAAGTAAAATCCCCCTGGAATGTTTCAAATCCTATCCTGTGTGACATTAAATCAGCTATGATAATTTCATTACTTGCTAATGAATCTTTCAACTTAAACTCTGGCATCCACTTTTGAACCTTATCGTATAACGATAATTTTCCTTCCTCCTGAAGCATTGCAATTGTTGTAGCAGTAAAAGCCTTTGTGTTTGATCCAATCATGAAAAGTGTGTTCGCATCGACAGGCTCTTTACTTCCAATCCTGGTAATTCCAAATCCTTTAATAAATAACACTTTCCCATCTTTGACAATTGCTACAGATAATCCCGGGATCCTCCATTTCGTCATTCCTCTCGTAATGTAGTTCTCCAGACTATCAGTAACAAAAACAGGAAACTTACTCTCCTGAGCTGTTAAGGTGCATAAATAAAAAACAAACGTGATTAGAAAAACTGATTTCTTCATGGTTAAAAATTAAATGGTTTTTAATAGCAAGATAGATGAGAATCATATTTTTTAAACATTCTCCATCTATAGTATCAAAGTTACACCTTGTATTATTTAAAGTCAATTTTATTTTAGAATGTTGACTTTCATTAGTATTCAGTGCTTCAGTTGTTTGTGCTGAAAATCAAAGGAATTAGTACTATATCAGATATTCAGATTGATATAATTGTCTGGGGAACCCGTCATGCGGAATATAGGTAGTCGTATTAAATTGACCACAAAAACCGGAGTTAAGTGCTTGTTGTTTAGTTTTGTATGTTAAATGTAATCTATCCCGCCAAATGTGGTCCATGTTTCCGGTATTTGTACTCCGGGTGTTGTTAATAGCTCTGTTTGAAGTGATTCCCAATTTATGGTTTTGATTTCAGGCTTTTCATTTTTACATGCATATCCATTAAAAAATGCTAACTTAGAATTATGAATTATCCGTTGAAACAATTAATCCTTTTTTATTATGACACGCTATGAATTTCTTAACCGCAGGAACAATTTGATTTTCAAATCGTTCCTAATTTCATCACTGATTTTTTATGCATCAGCCCTATCTGCCCAAACTCCGGTAGACTTTTCAGGTGTCTGGACACAGGATAATGCAAAAAGTGATGATTTTTATAGAGAGTTTAATGTGAAATGTACAATAACACAGACTTCTCTGTCAATTACAATTAAACAAACCTTTTTCGATACAGGCGGCAAAGAAATTACATCACATGATAACTCCTTCAACCTCGATGGAAAAGAGACAAGTATAGAGGAACAGGGCGGTATAAATGAGGAATCTGCCAGATGGTCGCCTGATAAAAAAATTCTCACAACCAAAAGCACGAGAACTGTCGGCAAAGACGTTTACGGGAGCACTGCGATTTACTCTCTTTCAGAAAATGGTCTTGTTCTGACGGTGCAGACTTCAGACATAAATCCGGGAGGGTTGTCAGTAAAGCAAATCTTCAATAAAAAACAGTAAATATCATTCGATTCCCGCCAGAGTAAGAAAGCAAGCGAACTTGCCTATTTTAAAAACTCCTTAAACCAGAAGCCGGAATCTTTAATATATCGTTCAAGTGTTTTGAAGTCTATGTAAACCAATCCAAAACGCGGGTTGTAGCCCTTATCCCATTCAAAGTTATCGGTTGGCGACCATACAAAATAGCCATTTACATTTACTCCTTCCTTTTTAGCTTTTAACACAGCAGAAAGGTGATTTTTAAAATAGTCTATTCTGTCCTGATCATGAACTCTTCCGTTTTCAAGTTTATCAGGAACACAAGTACCATTCTCTGTTACAATAAGATTTTTAATTCCTTTGTACTGGCTGAATTTTTTTAGTATTTGATATAATCCTTCAGGATATATTTCACCACCCATTACATTTACGGGGACACCCCGTTCCGAGGCCATTACCTCTTTAGCCCTCATCCCGGGCATCATTGATTTTTTAGCGATTGTTCTGTAATAATACTGTATGCCAATAAAATCGAAATCAAATATTATTTTCTCTTCATCGCCATCTTCGTAAAGTGATTTCAATTTCTTTAAGAGGGATATAGTATCTTCAGGGTATCCCAGTCCAAGAGATGGTTCGATAAAAAGACGGTTCATTATTGCATCCATCCGAGTCGCAGCTTCAATGTTCTTTTCATTCTGATCAACAGGTTCCACGTACGTGTTTGCCAAAGTAGTTCCAACATATGCTCCGGGAACATTTTTCCGAATGATTCGTCCTCCTTCAGCATTGCAGAGTGCTGAATAGTGAATAGCTTTCATAAATGCGCCTATACTTTTTCTGCCAGGTGCAAAAACTCTATTTATGTAGCCGTTTCCGGTGAAAGCAATTTGTTCGTTCATCACGATCCAGTTTTTAACTTTATCGCTGTATTCCCTTGTTAAAACATCAACATATTCTGAAAACCAGTCAATTATTTTACGATTTGCCCAGCCACCCTGAGCTTCTAAAACCTCTGGCATGTCCCAGTGATAAATGGTGATCCATGGTTCTATTCCAACTGTTAAACATTTGTCGATCACTTTATGATAAAAATCCAGACCTTTACTGTTTACAGTTCCGGTTCCTGCCGGAAGAATGCGCGGCCATGAAACAGAAAACCTGAATATTTTAAAATTCATGGCTTTTATGAGGTCTATGTCTTCTGAATACCTGTGATAAAAATCAGCTGCAACATCAGCATTTTCTCCATTTTCTATTTTACCCGGAATGCGTGAAAAATAATCC
The DNA here is from genome assembly GCA_964557905.1 of uncultured Rikenellaceae bacterium. Lineage (GTDB taxonomy): Bacteria > Bacteroidota > Bacteroidia > Bacteroidales > VadinHA17 > LD21. The sequence continues at coordinate 4,451 of CAZLCF010000049.1, forward strand.
CAGTTAGATTCGCTTTTCCCATCCAGGTTCCAGGCACCTTCTGTCTGATATGAAGAAGCAGCTACTCCCCACTTGAAATCAAGGCCGAAATCATCTTTTACAAAATCTCCGACAGGCATATACCCGAACCGATCAGCCGCTTTCAGATACCTAATGAGCAATAATCCAGTGCCAGTTATTCCTGTTTTTTTTAACCAGTTTCTTCTGTCCATATAATATTATTTGAATGTATTATACTTGAGTACTTTATACGTGTTTTACAAATATATTAGAAAAGCCTGTTATCTTGATCATAGTTTGCCGGAATAAATTGATCCTCCTTTTACTAAGTTAAACATTTGTTATTTAGTTCTTTATGTTAATTGCAATCTTCTGGGTTGGATCCACTTTCGCTTGTTATAGCTTTAGCGATGTTGGGTTTTTTGGCGCCAGTTTGAGCCAGGTTTTGAACAGAAATGGGGGGTCATTATCGTTGAATCTGTAATTCATATTTTAATCCCCTTAAAGTTATATATTTACATTGTAAAGGATCCCGAAGGTTTGTTTGTGATGAAATAAAGAAAGAGGTTAGTATTATATCATACTCGATTTAAGAACACATATTGAGGTTTATAATAAAGCCTGAAACAATTATAACGAGTGGTCATTTTGACTGGTTTTTAACAGTTTTTATTATGAAACTTGATTTTGCCGTAGTAATTCCAATGGCGAATGAATCTGAGGATTTCCATGCATTTGTATCTTCCCTGACAAATGTTTTAAATAAACTTAAATGCGGTAGTGTTTATTTTGTTGTAGATAAAGTGTCGAAAGACAACACTTTAGAATTATGTAACAATCATTCGGCTAATGACAACCGATTCAATACTATTTGGTCTCCTGAAAACAAAAATGTTGTAGATGCATATTTAAGAGGCTATAAAGAAGCTTTAATGCACAAGCATGAATTTATAATAGAAATGGATGCCGGATTATCACATGATCCGGAAGCTTTACCATTATTTTTGAAGGTTTTAAGCGGGGGATATGAATGCGCATTTGGAAGCCGTTTTATAAATGGCGGCTCTATTATTGATTCTTCATGGAAACGCATATTTTTGTCCAGGGCCGGAACTGTCCTGTCAAATTTATTGCTGGGAACAAATATGCATGATATGACATCCGGTTATCAGGGTTTTCATGCAGTTGTTGTTGAAAAATTTGTGGCATATAAGTTTTTGTCAACTGCTCATTTTTATCAGACAGAATTACGCTATTTACTTCGGAAAACACATTATGCGGAAATCCCAATTCACTACAGAGCTCCATCGCCAAGTGTCTCAATAAAAGTAATGTGTAATTCAATTTATGTATTGCTTCATTATTTTTTTCTGCGACTTAAATTCAAATCCCCATTGATAAAATGAATAGCACTTTTCTGATAATTACTTCTATTGCAAAGCAGGATCATCCAGCACTTATACGATACGGGGAAGAGTCTGCTGAACACAATGTACCTTTTATCATTATCGGAGATACAAAAAGCCCGAAAGATTTTAATTTAAAAGGATGTGATTATTATTCCATTGAACGCCAGCAGACCCTTAATTTTGAATTAGCCAGACTTCTGCCGTTTAATCACTATGCCCGTAAAAATCTGGGCTATTTAATAGCCATCGCAGGAGGGGCAGAGAAGATTATCGAAACCGATGATGATAATTTTCCTTTACCTGGTTTCTGGAATGAACGGACAAAACAGGTTGATGCATATTTATTGGTTAACAAGGGCTGGGTAAATATTTACAGATATTTTACAAAAGTCAACATCTGGCCAAGAGGTTTTTCCCTTGAAAATATTCATGACAAGTTACCGGAACTTGAAAAACAAATATCGGTTGAATGCCCTATACAACAAGGCCTGACGGATGAAAATCCGGATGTAGATGCTATATACAGACTTGTTCTTCCATTGCCGGTTATTTTTGATAAATCCGATAATATTGCCTTAGGCAACAACTCCTTTTGTCCTTTTAACAGTCAAAATACTACCTGGTTCAGGGAGGCTTTTCAGCTTCTGTATTTACCCTCTTGCTGCAGTTTCAGAATGACTGATATATGGCGTTCTTTTATTGCGCAACGTATCGTATGGACATGCGGATGGTCAATTCTGTTTCATCGGAGCACGTTATGGCAGAAGCGAAATGACCATAACCTGCTGAACGATTTTCGTGATGAAATTTCCGGATATAATAATAATGCACAAATATACAACTGCCTCAAAAACCTTAATTTAAAAGACGGTATTGAGAATATAGGCACAAATATGGTACAGTGTTACCAGAAACTTATTGAGTCGGGCTTCATTGGAAAAAATGAAATTATCCTTTTAAATGCCTGGTTAAAAGATGCCAGCTTAGTAACTAATAAATAAATTTAACTGGTAATGCGGAACTGCCCTGAATTACTTTTTAATAACAGAAAGAAAATATTTCTATTTATATTTTTTCTTGCGCTGGTTGTACGGTTATTATTAATACTTACAAATCATACAAAAAACAAAATTACGGATCTTAATATATACAGAGAGACAGGTCAGTTAGTAAAAAACGGGATCAATCCATATAAATATACTGAGGAAACAGAAGTCCGTAATAAATTACGTCTTGATACTATTGCTTATGATCCCTACGTGTCTGATACACAGGAGGGATGGGACTATTATACCAGCAGCAACCTGCCTCTGTCCTCGTTACATTACGGATTAATTGATAAAGTAACAAACAGTAATCCGGTGGCGTTTAGAATTATATTCTCTTTTTTTGATTCTATATTATCAGTGTTAATAGCCTTTTTTCTATTAAAATACTCAAAACTTAGACACACATGGTTAAACCTGATCCTGGTGCTGGGAGCGGCAGCTCTTTCTCCTTCTTTATTATTATGGGGAAGTTTAGTTCCGGAAGATAAAGGTCTGCAAACATTATTCATGCTTTCAGCTGTCTGGTTAGCAAAAGATAAAAAATGGATATTAAGTTCTGTGTTGCTTGGAATCTCTGTGGCTTACAAAGGATTAGGTGTGTTCATTTCTCCTCTCTGTTTATTTTTAGTTATTGGTGAACCAGAGAATATCTTCAGGATAAACATCCATCAGTTAACCAGGGGATTCATTTACACATTATTATCAATGTTTTTTGCAGCAATTTGGTTTATACCCTACATGCCGGATGTACTTACTATGATGCAGGGTAGACTTATGTCAAACTTAGAAGTTGAACCCGCGCATGGATCAATATGGACTCTCGTATTTAAAGTATTTCCAGCAAACTGGCTTTTTATAAAAAATACTTTAATAATTATAATATCCCTTATCTGGTCCTATATATTTATTATTAAAAAAATAAATATTACTGCAATCTCATTATTTCTTCTGGTCTTATTTGTTGATATCATGCTTCTTCAGGGAAGCCTGGACAGGATGAATATAGGAATAATGGTTTCAATGATATTGTTCTGCTTTATTGACATAAAGTATTCCAGAATTCTTGTGTGGTATACAATTATTGCCGGATGGCTTTTCTATACAAAATCACTTATAACGGGTAATGTGAATGAGACTATTGACGCCATATTCACCACGGGATATCTGATATTATTTTCTTTATATCCGTTGTATTATTTATTGAAAAAGAAAAATACAAATATTCAATTCGTAAATCAATATGACTGACAGGAGGTCCCTGGTTCCCCGCCTGTATAACAAAGTCAGGAGAAAGCGAAAGCGGATTTCGCTTTTTAATTAATATTTTTCCATAACCCCTGCGAGCCAGTAATAATATTGTGCAAACTTGTCGGCTAAATATGGTCAGTAAGGCTGGATTTTACAGTAATTTAACATATTTATCAAAGACCATGGAATATATTACCCGTAAATCTTTGCTTTACAAAAGCGGTCTTGGCTTTTACTGTATTAATCATGTGCAGGGCTGCTGGCATGGTTGCCGCTATCCATGCTATGCTTATATGATGGCACGCACCCATGGACGGGTAAATACCTATGACGATTGGTGTAGACCCAAACTAGTGGCCAACGCCGAAGAACTGCTGAAAAAAGAGCTTACCCGGATGAAGATAAGGTCTGATGAAATACATCTATGCCTGACTACTGATCCATTCATGAACGGTTATCCAGAAGTGACAGACATGAGTCTGAAGCTTATCGCCTTGATTAATTCATATGGCATCCCGTGTTCTCTCCTCACCAAGGGCAGGATGCCTGTTGATCTTGCTGATCGGAAACGCTTTTTAGCAGACAACATTCATGGCATAAGTCTGATTTCACTGGATGAGGAATTCCGTAAAAGGTGGGAACCAAACAGTGCTTCATACTTTGAGCGAATCAGTGCATTAAAAGCGCTACATGATTATGGCTGTAAAACTTATGTACATATAGAACCTTATCCCACACCAAATATTATTGAACAGAGCCTGGAAGATCTTCTGAAAGCTGTTGATTTTGCTGACAATCTTTATTTCAGTGGCTGGAATTACAATAGTCAGGTTAAGCAGTTCCCGGATTACCAGAAGTTTTATAGCGATCAGACCGTCATTGTACGGCGTTTTTGCAGGGAACACAGTATCTCTGACTAAAACTGATTTTGCCTTCACACCAGGTCACACGCTTCGGGGGGCATCCAGTGTGCGTCTTTTCCTTCCCATTTGATATTGCATCCTATCGGATTTGTCATTGGAACCGATACCGGTTTTCCGCTGGTTAGATCTTCCAGGGCATTTCCCAGATCATTGACCGTCATTCTTAATGTATCACGCGGAGAATCAACGCCTCTTCCTGTATAAACGAGGATCCTGTTTTCATTAAAAACATAAAAATGAGGAGTACGCAGAGCTCCGTATGCCCTGGCAATACCCTGATCCTTATCATAAAGATATACCCATGGAAATTTATATCTCTCCATCCTGGCTACCATGTTCTCAAAACTATCTTCCTTATAAGTGTGTTCACTGTTGGAATTTATTCCTACAAACTTTACTCCTTTGCTGAGATATTTCTCAGCTGTTATTCTTGTAACTTCATCTGAACCAATAACATACGGACAGTGATTACATGTAAAGAAGACTACCAGGTATTTGTATCCGTCAAAATCTGACAGGCTGTATTTTTTTCCTTCAGTTGAAGGAAGTGTAAAATCTATAGCTTTTTGCCCGGGTTGTAATGTAAATGCCATTTCTATTTAATTGTTTATGTAAAATTAATAACAATAGGATTAAAGATTTGTTTTTGAAAGTTTTAATTTTGGTATAATTCTTAAAATCTCTGCCATGAGAACCATACTTAAAACCGTATTCTTTTTATTGATATTTATTTTCATTCCCGCTATGTCATTCAGCATTGAAGGTCCCCGTAAGCCTGTTACACCAAGGGCATCTCCCGAAGCTGTAGCTCTCCTGGATTTGTTCTATAATATTTCAGGCAAATACACACTTACCGGTCAGCATAATTTCCCGAACATTAAGGACCGTAATACACGATTTGCGGCGGAGTATATTGGTGAAACACCCGTTATTTTCAGCACAGACTGGGGTTTTGCAAAAGAAGATGACAAGGATTCATATCTTGCCCGTCCCGAGATTGTTAAGGAAGCAATTCACCAGTATAAGTTCGGTTCAATTATTACTATATGCTGGCATGCTGTCCCTCCCACGGCTAAAGAACCTGTTACATTTCAGCCTGTTAAGAGTGCTGATCCCCGGAGGCTTGCCAGCGTCCAGGGACAACTGACCGACCAGCAGTTTAAAGATATTCTGACAAAGGGAACGCCTCTTTACAAAAGCTGGTGCACACAGGTTGATTCAGTCGCCGTGTACCTCAAAAAGCTGCAGGATGCACATGTACCCGTATTGTGGCGTCCTTATCACGAAATGAACGGAAGCTGGTTCTGGTGGGGCGGACGTATCGGCAAATACAGTACACAAGCCCTTTATCGCCAGATCTATGACAGGCTTGTAAAGTATCACAAACTGAATAATCTTATCTGGGTCTGGAGCGTTGACCGGCCAAATAAACCTGAAATGCAGTTTTCAAACTTTTACCCCGGCAATGATTACCTGGATATTCTTGCTCTCGATGTATATGGCAGTGATTTTAACCAGGCATACTATGACAGCCTTGAGGTATTATCAAAAGGGAAACCGCTTGTTCTTGGGGAAGTTGGTAATCCGCCATCCTTGGATATTCTCTCAAAACAGCCTAAATGGAGCTACTGGGTAATATGGTCGGGAATGGTAAGGAACACCCTTAAAAAACAATATAAAATACTTACGGGCGATCCACGTATTCTTAGTATCGAAGATGCTGCTTACAGAAAAGCCATTGAATCTCTCCGTTCGGTATCCGGCTTACCGCCGCTACCTGAGATAAAAATAAAAAAAGTACCTCTCAATTTCACGGGGAAATGGATTTTTAATGAAGAAAAAAGCACTCTTGACAACTTCGGGACAGGAAATATTCCTGATCTTATGTCAATTGAACATGATACCAATTCTATGACGGTTAGAAAAACCTATCACCTTGAAGATGCTGAAGACAGGATCACGGAAGATATTCTTGTCCCCGGTCAGGAAAATAAGTCCGGTTCTGATAATTATTTGCAGATAACAAATATCAGAACCTCAGAAAACAGTGATACGCTTATCCTGGATTTAAAGGTTACAATGAAATATGGAGACAAGGTATTCAACCAGGCCGTTAATGAAAAATGGACTTTGCGGGATAATGTTAAAGTACTGGAAATAAAGCAAATATCAGATTCTTTCCGCGGAAAAAGGAAACTTACACTAGTTTACGATATAGAATAAAACCTTTTTTTATTTTACTAAAGGATTTTCTGCCTTCTTGTTGAATTCCTGGTGGAGTTGTTCTATTGTTTTGCTGGACTTGAGATATTTTATCAGTTCAGCAAGTTGATTTGCATCTCTTGTGATCAGTAATTCTCCCAGTTTTTTGTTTGGTTGAGCAATGTCGCTTGCATAATGATTTGGATACTTCGCATACCACCAGATCCCTGTATATCCGTGAGGAAGTTCTTTCAGTTTTCCCTGATCAAGACCTGATTCATTCTTTATTGCCTGCTGGTCTACAAGATCGGGTCTGATAAAAAACATCATTGATGTTTCCTCTTCTCCGGCATGACCGTCAAGTTCCGCTTCTTCTAATGATTCAATTTCCTTGTCAGTTTCAGGATCAGAACCTGGTTGGAAAAGAACAACAATATAATCTTTCCGGCTTGCCAGCTGGACCTGGCAGAAATATTCCAGAAAACCATTCATTGCTGTAAGCCATCGGTATTACACAAACTCCGCCGGCCATTTCCACAGCTGTAACAAATTGTGGAGAAGTCAGCTCTTCCATTTTAAAGGGAATATTTTCATTTCCGGATTGTGCCATGAGCATGATATTCCAGAAAATTGTAAATAATAGAAGAATTAATTTTTTCATGTTGAATATTATTAAATATTATTTGGTGTTTATCCAATTTTCGCAAGGCGGAATGGCATGATATCAATCTTTTCCCATACTTTATTGTAGATATAAGGCTCATTTTTAAGCCTTTCATCCAGGGTCGCTCTGTCCGGTACTTCATAAAGGATCATTGATCCGATCATTTTACCGGAATCATCAAGGATGGCCCCTCCGCAAAGGAATTCTCCTGTTTGTTTTACCACGGCAATTTTTTCAAGATGCTCAGGCCGGCTTTTCATCCTTCGGTCCAATGCTCCCGTATCGGTCCCATCATATGCTATCAAAAGAAACTGCATGTGTTTTTATATTTAGTGGTTCAGATATCCTTTCAAATTTAAAAAATATAATAACAGAATAAGTTGTTTCCTCTCATATGATATCTATCTTGCATTTGTTAAATTTACCATGCCTGCCGGAGTTACAAATGTATGGAGGATAAACAATACAAAATAGGACTCGTTCTCAGTGGTGGAGGAGCAAGAGGGTTTGCCCACCTGGGTGTCCTTCAGGCATTGAATGAGGCAGATTTTTTCCCCGATATCATTTCAGGGACAAGTGCGGGAGCAATCGCCGGTGCGCTATATTGTGATGGCCATCCCCCAAAGCAGATTCTTAAAATAATGAAGCTTAACAGTAAGCTCGATTACATGCGCCCTACCGTTCCGCGAGACGGATTGCTGCAGATTTCCGGTATCGCCAGGCTTCTTGAATCAAATCTTAATGCAAAAAAATTTGAAGATCTAAAAATACCCCTGATCGCAGCTGCAACAGACCTTAATAATGCAAGGCCTGTATATTTCTCAAAGGGCGAACTGATTACATCATTAATAGCATCCTCAAGCATTCCTGTATTGTTTAAGCCTGTAATAATCAATAAAATATATTATGTCGATGGCGGTGTTCTCGATAATTTTCCTATTTATCCTATTGAAAACAAATCCAAATTGCTGATTGGCTCTTTTGTAAATCCCGTGGGATATGAAGAGACCACCTCAGGACTAATAACAATCGCGATCAGAACTTTTATGCTCAACCAGGCAAAGGAGGTTGAGGAAAAATCAAAAAGATTTGACCTGCTTATCGCTCCGGCAGAACTGACAAAATTCGGCATCCTTGAAATTGAACGGGCAGATGCTCTTTTTGAGATGGGATATAAAAAGACAAAAGAAAAATTAAAGGATCCTGAGGTTCAGAAAAAAATTTCGGAGAAGCTTTCGGGATAACTTTTTCGATTATATTATCTTACTCAAAAAGGAGATTGTTTCGTCATTTCGCTATCGCGGCACTCCTCGCAATGCCGGACCAAATTTAAATAAATAACTTACACCCGAATCAGTGAATACAACTTCTTTATCTCTGCTTCCCAGAGTGATTCTTCCGGGGTCTCAAGTATAAGTGGCATATTATCGAAACGGCTGTCATTCATTATCAGAGAGAAAATTTCATCTCCCAGGAATCCTTTTCCGAGATTTTCATGACGGTCGACACGTGTTCCGAAATCTTTTTTTGTGTCGTTAAGGTGCAATCCCTTAAGATATTTAAAACCAATGATTTGGTCGAATTTTTTAAAAGTATCTTCAAAACCGGCCTTTGACTTGACATCATATCCCGATGTATATGCATGACAGGTGTCAATACATACTCCTACCCTGATTTTATCATCAACATTATTAATAATGAATTTCATCTGCTCGAATGTATGTCCCAGGTTGGTTCCCTGTCCTGCAGTGTTTTCTATTACTGCTGTTACTCCTTTCGTTTTTTCAAGAGTTATGTTTATTGATTCAGCGATTATTTTGAGGCACTCTTCTGTTCCGGTCATCTTCAGGTGGCTTCCCGGATGAAAATTGAGCCTGTCAAGACCCAGCTGTTCACATCGCCGCATTTCATCAAGAAAAGAGGTTCTTGATTTGCCAAGAGGCTCTTTTTCAGGATGTCCCAGATTAATCAGGTAGCTGTCATGCGGAAGAATCTGGAACGGTTTGAAATCATATTTTTCGCAATTATCTCTGAATGCACTTATAGCTGGCTGGGTTAGCGGAGATGAAAACCATTGTCTTTGATTCTTTGTGAACAATGCAAATGCCTTTGCCCCAATCGTATTTGCGTTGACGGGAGCATTCTGAACACCTCCTTCTGCACTTACATGTGCACCTACGTATTTCATGGTCTTCGTTTATTAAAAATAACTTGATCCGTCCCAGCAATGGGTACACAATTTTTCCTTAGGAAGACCTATTGCTGCAACAAGATCATCAAGCCGCTGATACAACAGTGAATCAAGATCAAGTTTTTCAGCAATTTTATTAACCATTTTTTTATATTTTTCAGAATCCGGGTCGGAATATTCTTTAAGTTCATCCTCGCTTCCTCCCATCTCATGTATAGCTCTTCGTGCCGCTAGCTCTAAAGGGGACCTGGACTGTGTAAAATTCAGGAATTCACAGGAAAATAAAAGAGGGGGACACGCAATTCTCATATGCAGGATGGCAGCGCCGGCATTACGCATGTCAATAGTATTGTCTTTCAGCTGCGTGCCTCTTACAATGCTGTCATCTATAAAGATCATTCGTTTTCCTTCTATTACCGCCTTATTCGGGATAAGCTTCATCCTTGCCACCAGGTCTCTCTGTTCCTGGAAAGAAGGAAGGAAACTGCGGGGCCATGTCGCAGTGTACTTTGAATATGCACGCATGTTTGGAATACCTTTTTCATTTCCATAACCAATTGCATGTCCCACTCCCGAATCAGGTATACCGCATACAAAGTCTGCTTCCACATTATCCCTTCTGGCAAGGAAGGCTCCGCATCTGTAACGGCATTCATCAACATTAATACCTTCATAATAAGACGGAGGGTATCCATAGTAGACCCATAAAAATGCACATATTTGCATTTTGTTTTCTGGTTTTTTCAATTGTTTATATCCATCCGCAGTAATGTGGACTATCTCTCCGGGCCCCAGATAATATTCCAGTTCAAACCCGGTATTCGGAAATGAGCACGACTCAGAAGCAACAGCATATGCATCTTCTTTTTTACCGATCACAATAGGTGTTCTGCCGAGCTTGTCTCTCGCAGCTATGATCCCATCCCCGGTAAGGACTAAAAGAGAGCATGATCCTTTTATGTTATCAAAAACGTTCTCAATTCCTGATATAAAAGTGTCTTTTTCACAAATAAGGTTTGCAACCACTTCTGTAGGATTGATATTACCTTCAAAATTCTCAGTAAAATGTTTTTTCTGATCGAGGATCTTTTTTTCCAGCTCTGCAATATTTACCAGCCTGCTGACAGTAACAATGGCAAAACGTCCCAGGTGGGAATTAAATAGTATTGGCTGGGGATCGGTATCGCTGATCACTCCCATCCCGGAGTTCCCGGCAAAATTCTTTAACTCATCTTCAAATTTTGTCCTGAAATAGGAGTTCTCAAGGGTGTGAATGGACCGTCGGAATCCCTTTTCAGGAACAATAAAAACCATACCCGCCCGTTTCGTACCAAGATGGGAATGATAATCTGTTCCATA
>CAZLCF010000050.1:0-15371 GCA_964557905.1 uncultured Rikenellaceae bacterium
AGCGGAATGATGAGAGGCAATTTCGGGCCTGTTGCCGACGGGGTTATTCTTCCCAAGGGAAAATTCTTTTCCGATCCCAATGATTATTCTGCAAAAATACCCATGACAATAAGCTCCACATTTTATGAAAGATCGCCCAGCGCGTATGATTCATCACTTGAAAATATATCATTGGATGAAGCCAAAGAAAAGATTAAAGGAATGAGGGGTTATTCCACAATGGGAGATAATGTTTCCCTGATTGTGGATGCTTATGCCAAAAACTTCCCGGATAAAAAACCTATAGAAATAGTATCAATGATTCTTAGTAACAGAAAATTGGTCATTGATACAGTCGAAGCAAAGATTAATCAACCAGCCCCTGTTTATGTTGCCTGGTTTGGCTGGAACCCACCACTTTTTGACGGCCGGTTGAGGGCATTCCACACAATGGATATAGGATTCTGGTTTTATAACACGGATGTGCATATTTCTCATACAGGCGGAGGTTCCAGGCCAAGAAAATTAGCTGCCATTATGTCCGGCTCACTGACGCAATTCATGAAAACCGGCGATCCGAATGGTGCAGGACTTCCAAACTGGCCAAAATATACATCTGAGAAAGGTGAAACCATGATCCTGGATGATGTCTGTGAGGTAAAAAATGATCCGGACAGGGAAGCAAGAAAGTCTTTAACTTAAAATATTCTTTTACAAGAATGTTGAAAAAATTTCATGATTGGAAAAATGTATAAGAAAAGCCAGAATATGAAAAGCAAAAAGAAGTATCATCTTAAAACTTTAATTATTGGGTGTTGGTTATTGTTGTTTTCAATATCTGTCATAGCACAGAATAATAAAACACTGACAGTTGCTTCACCTCCGGCACGCCCTATTGGAATTTCCACTGCGCCAAAGTCACCGGAAATATTACCTGATAATAGGGTTATTTTTAGGTTGTATGCGCCAAAAGCTAATGAAGTATTAGTTACAGGTGATTGGCCGATAGGATCAACTTCAACTGAGAGCATGATCAAAGGTGATACCGGACTTTGGACCATTACAATAGGACCATTACAACCGGAGTACTATGGTTATAAATTTATAATCGATGGTGCCCCGGTTCTTGATCCTAACAATATTCAGATAAGGAGGGATCATATCGGCCATGCGAGTATTTTACTTATTCCGGGTAGAGAAACCGATTTGTATTTAGTTAAAGATGTCCCGGCAGGGACCCTTTCAAAAGTATGGTATGCTTCACCAACTATAGGGCTCAGGCGCAGAATGTATATTTATACTCCTCCGGGGTATGAAAAAGGTGCCGAAAAATATCCTGTATTGTATTTGTTGCATGGAGGTATGAACGACGAAGATACCTGGACATCGATGGGAAGGGCAAATATTGTACTGGACAACCTTATTGCAGAAGGTAAGGCAAAACCGATGATAGTTGTAATGCCAAACGGAAATCCCGATCAGGCTGCAGTACCATTCGAATCATATCCTTTTACCCTGGAGTCAGGTCAGAATTCGGGCCCACAGGTGTTTAATATGTTAAACGGAGTATTTGAGAAGAGCCTTGTTAATGATATTATACCATTTGTTGAAGCAAATTACAGGGTTCTTTCAGACAAAGTAAACCGTGCTGTTATTGGGTATTCAATGGGAGGTGGCCAGACTTTCAAGCTCAGCATAGATTATCCTGATGTATTCGGGTATATTGGGACCTTCGGTCCTGCAATATTTTCTCAACCTCCAGAAACGGAAAAAAAGATGGAAGCACTTAAAAATGCCAAACCAAATCTTTACTGGGTCGGTTGTGGCGTTAATGATGAACTTTGCTATGAGGGCACAACAAAAATACTTTTACCATTGCTTAAGAAATATAACATCAATTATTTCTTTAATGAATCATCGGGTGGACATAGCTGGCCAAACTGGCGCATTTACCTGACACAATGTGTGCCAGTGCTTTTTAAATGAAAACAACATAAATTTAGACTTTTTTTAGTTAAAATCACTGTAAAAAATCTGATATGAAGACAGACAGACGGAAATTTATCCAAACCATTAGCACCGGAACTGCCGGATTGACAATGGCCGCTGCAACAACCACAATATCATCATGCGCACCGCATTCAAATCAAAAGAACGATGAAGAAGACGGACAGGTAATCTTTATCGGGGATAAAATTGCAATTGCTGAAACTACTCATGGTAAAGTAAGAGGATTTATCCATAAGGATATTTACAACTTTTTAGGTGTACCCTATGGGGCAAATACTGAGGGAATTAACAGGTTTATGCCTGCCAGGAAACCAGAGCCTTGGACGGATATTTATCCGGCAGTATATTGGCCCAATGCTGCCCCACAACTTCTGGATAATTTTTATGCCGATAAATATTCTGCATTCACAGATTACTGGCATTACGATGATGTCAGCGAAAATTGTCTTGGTATTAATGTATGGACCCCGGGTTACAATGATAACAAAAAGCGCCCTGTACTATTGTGGTTACATGGTGGCGGATTTTTTAGCGGCAATTCTATTGAGCATCCTGAATATCATGGGGAGAACTTAAGCCGTTTTGGTGATATTGTATTTTGTTCCCTGAACCACAGGCTTGGGCCACTTGGCTTCTCAGATTTCTCATCTATCGGCAGGGAAAAATATGCGGCTTCGGGGAATGTGGGAATGCTTGATATTGTGGCTGCCCTGGAATGGATTAAAGATAATATCGCAAATTTTGGAGGCGATCCTGGAAATGTTACTATTATTGGACAATCTGGAGGGGGGGCTAAAGTGAGCACATTAACAGCGATGCCTTCAGCAAAAGGTTTGTTTCACAAAGCAGTGGTATTAAGCGGTGCCGGGCTTAAAGTAGGCGAAAAAAATGATTGTGAGAAACTTGCATTCTATATTATAAAGGAAGCAGGTTTGGCTCCGTCTCAAATCGATAAGCTTCAGGAGATGCCATGGAGGGACTATTTTAAAATTGCAAACAAAGCCAGTATGAGATGGAGGGAAGAAATGGGTATAACCATATTTTATGAAACAGGGTTTAAGCCTGTAGTAGACGGGAAATTCATTCCCCAGCATCCTTATTATCCAAGTGCCACACCTCTGGCAGAAGACATACCCATGATTGTAAGTACTACGGTTTATGAAAGATCTCCCAGCGCATTTGATTCATCGATTGAAAACATAACCCTCGATAAAGCAAAGGAATTAGTTAAAACCATTTGGGGATTTGGAGGTAATCTGGGCGAGAATACGTCCGGAATAATCGATGCTTATGCAAAAAACTTTCCTGAAAGAAAACCCATTGAAATTCTGTCTATGGTTTTAAGTAACAGGAAAAGTGCTATTGATTTATGTAATTTAAAAAGCAAGCAGACCGCACCGGTTTATCTGGCTTGGTTCGGATGGAACCCACCACTTTTTGACGGCAGATTAAGGGCTTTCCATACAATGGATATTGGTTTCTGGTTTTATAATACTGATGTTCAGATTTCTCATACCGGTGGAGGCTCAAGACCAAGAAAACTAGCGGCCAATATGGCAGCCACACTCGTTAATTTCATGAAAACAGGTGATCCGAATGGTGGAGGACTTCCTCAATGGCCAGGATACACAACGGAAAATGGAGAAACCATGATTCTGGATGATGTAAGCGAGGTGAAGAACGATCCCGACAGGGAGGCCAGAAAATCGCTTTTAGCTTAAATTAATTGAGTAATAAAAGAATAATGATTAATAAATAAATTATGAAAAGAAAAGTAATATTTATAAGTGTATTGGCCCTTTTATCGATCTGTAACAAAAGCATTTACGGGCAGTTTGCTTCAACCCCAACAACAGATAAATATAATCCGGGATATCATTTTTATCCTTCGATCGATCCAACAGGTCTCTTTTATTTCGGAGGCAAATACTACCTCAACTGGGGTTCGGCAGCCAGTACAGATCTGGTTCACTGGGTAATGACGCCCTATGGGCTCGCCAGGAGAAATCGACAGGGAACTCCTTTTGGTGGCATTCCCGGTCAGCAACCAACTGGCGGCATTCCCGGTCAGCAGCCAACTGGCGGCATTCCCGGTCAGCCACCAACTGGCGGCGTTCCCGGTCAGCCACCAACTGGCGGAAACAGGAATCAACAAGCTCCGGGTGCGGCTGGTAACCGTCAACCTCAGCTAAATCAGCCACAGGTGATCGGTGGTTTGTCAGGATCGGCTGTGATGGACTGGAATAATACCACAGGGGCAGGAAAAAATGGAAATCCACCATTAATAGGATATAATATATCACCGCGGGGCACTAATTTTTACTATAGTAACGACACGGCAAAAACGTGGTTCCTGTATGAAAAGCCTGCAGTATTACCAAATAGTTCCGGAAGTGCCCGTGACCCGAAATTGTTCTGGTATGAGCCGGATAAGAAATGGGTGATGCTAATGCCATGGTGTGAGATCCAGGAGATAAGGTTCTTCAGTTCAAAAAACCTGGTAGACTGGGAATACATGGGCAAATTCGGTCCCTGGGGTGCTGTTGGTGGTCAATGGGAATGCGTGGATTTTTTTCCGTTGCCCGTAGACGGGAATCAGCAAAATATAAAATGGGTGCTTGAAATCGGTCTTCAACCACGTAACGGACAGTATTTTATTGGTGACTTTGATGGTAAGAGATTTACCATGGATAAGCAATTCATTGATTATCTTTCATATGATAGATACCATCCATCGGGTATAATGTTGTTCGACTTTGAAAGAGGTATCGATGAATGGAAAATGGAAGGAAATGCATTCATTGATTGTCCGACAGTTGCAGAAGGGACCAATGGCAAAGGAGGGAGCCGTAGTATAAAGGCTGGCAGGGGAAACGGGAAATTAACTTCGCCGGAGTTTCCTATAACCAAAAATTTTATTAACTTTATGGTAGGAGGGGGCTATGATCCTGCTGGTAAATGTGTTAATCTTTTAGTTGATGGAAAAATAGTACGGACCCAATCAGGTAACAGTGGTAATGCCCATTTAAATTGGGCAGGATGGGATGTAACAGAATTCAGGGGCAAGAAAGCGCGGATTGAAATTGTTAATAATGCTACTTCAACCGGAGGAGGCAGTATGGGTTCCAGAACATCCATTTTCTGCGACGATATAATGTTATGTGATGAATTACCAAAGCCGGCATATGAAGAGTATAATGAAGGTTGGGAAAAGGCATTCTGGTTTGATTGGGGCCAGGATTTCTATGCACAACGAACCTGGACCAATTACGCACCGGATGAAAAAAGGATAATAGTAGTGGGATGGATGGGAAATTGGAGATATAATAATGAACCAATACTGGGAAATTTTTCGGTTGCAAGAAGTCTGGAATTGAAAACCTTCCCTGAAGGCATCCGGATTGTCCAGACTCCGATAAAGGAGCTTGAGTCATTGAGGTCATCACATAAAGTGGCAGGAGAATATACCTTTGAAGGAACGTGGTCCCCAAAAAAATTCCTCCCTGCACAAAACATGTATGAACTTATTGTGGAGTTTGAGAATATCTCTGCAGAAGAATTCGGATTGAATTTGTGTATTGGCGGAAATCAGAAGACCGTCGTTGGCTATAATGTTTCCAGAGAGGAATTGTATGTTGACCGGCGTAAAAGCGGTTATGCAGAATTCAACCCATTATTTCCAAGTATTACCAGGGGACCTTTGAAGAACAGGTCCAATACCACTAAGCTGCATATTTTTATTGATAAATGCTCTGTGGAAGTGTTCGGAAATAATGGGGAAACAACAATTTCCGACAAAATATATCCTGACCCCACAAGCATTGGGATCGAACTGTTTTCGAATAAGGGAAAAGTGAAAGTCAAATCACTTGATCTGTGGGAGCTCAATTCAATTGATCTGTATGGAGATAGTGATTCTAAGAATCAGTAATTTACTTTTTAAAGAAAATAATCTTAAAACATTAAAAAATGAAATCGAACCGACGGAAATTCATTCAGAATCTGGGTGTCGGCGCTGCCGGATTAACCCTTGGAACCTCTACATTTTCATTAACCTCTTGTTCCTCATCTTCTGGTAAAAAAGTGGATGAAGATGGTCAGATACTATTTATTGGCGATAACATAGCATTGGCTGAAACCACCAATGGAAAAGTAAGAGGTTTCATTCATAAGGACATCTATAATTTTCTGGGTATACCTTATGGTGCAAACACAGCCGGAAAAAACAGATTCATGCCTCCTCAAAAGCCGGATCCCTGGAATGACATATATCCTGCAGTTTACTGGCCCAATTCAGCGCCGCAATCGCTCGATAATTTTTATGCAAACAGGTACCTCGCCTTTACCGACTACTGGCATTATGATGATGTAAGTGAGAACTGTCTCGGAATAAATGTGTGGACCCCGGGATATACTGACAATAAAAAACGACCAGTATTACTTTGGATTCATGGTGGAGGATTCACCAGTGGAAATTCGATTGAACATCCTGAGTATCATGGCGAAAATCTTAGTCGCCAGGGAGATATTGTTTTTTGCTCTCTGAATCACAGGCTCGGTCCATTGGGTTTTGCAAATTTTGCAGGAGTTGGCGGTGAGAAATTTGCGGCTTCAGGAATTGTTGGAATGCTGGACATAGTTGCTGCACTGGAGTGGATTCGTGATAATATTTCGAATTTTGGAGGTGATCCGAATAATGTGACGATCATGGGGCAGTCAGGTGGCGGAGCAAAGGTATGTACACTTACGTCAATGCCTTCAGCAAAAGGTTTGTTTCATAAAGCTGTTCTGCTAAGCGGAACTCTGCTCAGTGCTGCAGAGAAAGAATACAGCGAAAAACTTGGAGCGTATGTTTTAAAAGAAGCCGGATTAACCGCATCACAAATTGATAAACTTCAGGAAATACCCTGGAGAGATTATTATAATTTGGCTGTCAGTGCGAATTATAAGCTGAGGAATGAATACGGAAACAAAGCATTTAAAGGAGTGAAGAGTATGTTAATGGGATTTAGTCCGGTTGTAGATGGTTTCTATATACCTCGCCAGACTTATACTCCGGATGCTAATCCTTTAGCCGCGGATATTCCCATGATTGTTTGCAGCACCTTCTATGAGACATCTCCAAGCTCATTTGATTCATCGCTTGAAAATATCACATTAGACAAAGCGAAGGAACTTGCAAAAACGGGATTTGCTATGGGCGAGCCACTAAATGATCCTTTTGCGACGATTGATGCATATGCGAAATGTTTTCCGGATAGAAAGCCAGTCGAGATATTATCCCTGGCAATTAATAATAGAAAACGGGAGATTGATCTTGTGAACAGGAAGGTTGTTCAGCAAGCTCCGGTATACCTGGCCTGGTTTGGCTGGAATCCACCTTTATTTGACGGCCGGTTAAGGGCTTTCCATACAATGGATATTTCGTTCTGGTATTATAATACTGACGTTCAGATTTCACATACAGGAGGCGGGGCAAGACCTCGTAATCTGTCAGCAAAAATGGCATCTTCGCTGGTACAGTTTATGAAAACCGGTTGCCCGGATGGAGGAGGATTGCCGCACTGGCCGAAATACACCGCTGAGAATGGCGAAACAATGATATTGGATGATGTTTGTGAAGTAAAAAATGATCCGGATAGAGAAGCAAGAAAGTCTTTAGCAATTTAGGTCATTGGAATTAATAAAATTTATTTGCTATGCGAATAATCAGAATAAGAACATTTGTGGCCCTGCTTTGCACTTTTGTTGGATTACTTAGTGTTAACGACGTTCTTGCACAGGGGAATTTGAAAGTAGGAGCGAGTAAGGTAAATATTTCTCCGTCACCACAAATATTTAAATCCCTGCAATATTATAGTGGACTTCATGATTCATTATTTGTCAGGTCAATTGTAATAGAGAATGATATGACAAAGGCAGCTTTTGTGACATATGATTTGATCGGTGTTCCAGGTGGTGACGACCTCATAAATACAATTATTAAAGAATTGGGAATCAAACGAGAACATCTTTTTGTCACTGCTACACACGACCATAATGCTATGATCAGGGCGAGTTCATATAATGAACTTGTTAAAGAGGCAACTATTCAGGCTGTACGGAAAGCTGATTCAAATCTTAAACCTGCTCGTATAGGTTTTGAAACCGGGAAAGCTTATGTTAATGTAAACCGCGATCAGAAAATAGGTGAAGGGTATCATATGGGATATAATCCTGAAGGACCTTCTGATAAGACAGTGGCAGTTATTTCTTTTACTTCACTTTCTGGCGATCCGATTGCTATCTATTCAAATTATCCGGTACATGGAGTGGTTATGTATCTTGCTAAAACAAAAGACGGGAAGCCAGAAGTTACAGGTGATCTTCCTGGTGCAACATCAAGATATGTTGAAAAACACTTTAAGAATCTTGTTGCATGTTGGACAAGTGGAGCAGCAGGTGATCAAAATCCTTTATTTATGTCTACATATAATCAGGATGGCCCTGATGTATTTGACGAAGGTGTTGCCGGATATGCTCTTCTTGATGTACAGGCACGCAGATTGGGTGAAGAAATTGTTCGTTTAACGGAATCAATAAAGAATACTTCCCGAAATGTAGTAATATGGGGTAAGAAAGCTTCAGTTACCTGTCCCGGGCAGAAACGGGAGAGTGCACCGGAACCTGGAATTCCAACTCAGGGTTATCTTGCTCCTGCAAAAGTTAAGATGATAGATGGAGATTCAGTAATAATTCCTCTTTCGCTGTTAATGATAAACGATATTGCCCTCGCAGGTGTATCGGGAGAGGTATTTACAGAAATCGGGCAGCATCTGAAAGAAAAGTCACCATTTGACCGGACAGTGATGGTAACTAACCTGCCAAATGGTGCAGGCTATATTCCTACTGACGCTGCATATCTTATGCCATCAGAGAAAGCTATAACAAACAAACTTAAACCGGGTTATGCTGAACCGGCGATAATAAAGGCATTTCTCGGGATGATGTATGAATACATAAAAGAAGGTAAATAAATTCTGACTTTAAAATTGAAGATCATTACAATACACTAATTAATTATAAAAAAATGAGAGTTTATATTAGAAACATTTTCCGGAGTATTCTTTTACTGTTGGTATTTACTCCTTTAATAAATGCACAAACAACAGATGGTTTTAACCCTGCCACCTCCAATTTAATGGGATCAGAATATCCTAAGGTCTCTGCTGATTTGAGAGTCAGTCTTCGGCTAAAGGCCCCAGATGCCATCCAGGTGCAAAACGCAGAGGGTCTGACTGCAAACGAGAAGCCTGTGAATATGACTAAAGATACGGATGGAAATTGGAACATAGTTCTTCCTCCTGCCGTGCCGGGCTTCCATTATTATTGGTTCGTGGTTGACGGAGTTCGTGTAAATGATCCCGGAAGCAATACATACCATGGGTATGGATTACCTACCAGCGGAATTGAGGTACCTACTGCCGGTGAGGATTTTTATTTGCCTAAGAATGTTCCTCACGGTGATGTTAGGGAGCATTGGTATTTTTCGGAGATTACAGGTAAATGGAGACGGGCATTTGTTTATACTCCGCCTGATTATGAAACCAATCCGAAGAAGAAATACCCGATATTATATTTATTGCACGGAGCCGGTGAAAATGAAAGAGGTTGGTCTTTACAAGGTCACATGAGTTTTATAATGGATAATTTGATTGCATCCGGTAAAGCCACTCCCATGATTGTGGTCATGGATAATGGGTACGCGATTGATAAAAATGCACCACCGGCTCCTCAAAGAATGAGTCCGGCACCTGCTGCACCAGGGGCTCCTGCCCCCGTTTTAACACCCGCTCAGATAGCTGAAAATACCAATAGGCCCATGACATTGGAACAGGTATATGTTAAAGAAATCCTTCCCTCTATAGAATCATTTTACCGTATACAGCCCGGCAGGGAAAACCGTGCAATGGCGGGTTTATCAATGGGTGGCGGACAGACTGCAACGATTGGCTTTAGACATCTGGACTTGTTTGCTTCACTGGGATTTTTCAGCTCAACATTTTTTGTTAATTCACTGTCTGAACCCAAAGTGGCCTTTGGAGGGGTATTTGCAGATGCAGATGCTTTTAATAGTAAAGTGAAAGTTTTCTGGTCAGGATCAGGAACAGAAGAATCGTTATTTATAAACTTGCAAAACGCACTAAGGAAAAAACTGCCGGAACTGGGAATTAAGAATGCGATTTATTATGAATCACAGGGCACTGCTCATGAATGGCACACCTGGCGCAGATGTCTAAATGAGTTTGCACCATTGCTATTTAAATAATACGTTTGAAATAACAGACAGATCAATACTTTTCTTGAAATGATGAATCAATATCCGCTTGAAAAGAAAGCCACGCTATAAGCCATAAAAATTCAAAATCATGAAGAAATTAATATTATTATTATTGTTTTTCACAGGCGCGCTTACCATTCAAGTATTTGGACAACAGCCTGCCGGACCGGCGGTTCCCGTACCTGTAAAAAGCCGGGACATTCAGATTAAAAATGGACAAACATTATTGAATTTGCCTGTTAATTCGTCATCAAGTTCCGTAAGGGCTACAGTCAAGCTGGACGGAAAAGCTATTACGCAATTCATTATTAACTTATCCGATAACCCTGAATTCTGGACTTTTTTTGATGTTTCACCGTATCAGGGGAAAACGTTAACGCTGGAAATAGGAAATTCTCCGCAGGGCGGCTTTGGCAGAGGGGGCGCGCCTGGCGCACAGACTAATGCAGCAAATGCAACGCCACCGGAAATCAATACTAAAGCTTTGGATCTGGTTTTTGCTGATGTAAGGTATCCTGGCCAGGATAGTGTGTACAAAGAGAAGGGGCGTCCTCAGGTGCATTTCTCTTCACAAAGAGGTCACATAAACGATCCTAACGGGCTGGTATATTACAAAGGTGAATACCATCTTTTTTACCAACATAACCCGTATGGCAATGGTGGAGGCAACCAGCACTGGGGGCATGCCGTGAGCAAGGACATGCTGCACTGGATACAATTACCCGAGGCAGTCTATCCTACTATGGGCATAGAAGGTGGCAGGGGAGACCTGGCGTTTTCAGGTTCTGCAACGTATGACCCTGCGAATACCTCCGGTTTCAGGAAAAATGGCATCGACCCTCTGATTATTTTTTATACCAGTACAGGGCGCGGAGAGTGTATTAAACTGAGTTATGACAACGGACGAACTTTTATGGATTTTGAGGGAAATCCCATACTTAAACACAAAACACAAGGACGTGATCCCAAGATATTATGGTATGCTCCGGGTAATCACTGGGTGATGGCGGTATGGGATGGAGGACAACCTAAAAAACTCAGTAACGGAGATACAGTGCTTCTTCGTGAACATTCTATCTATACCTCTCCGGATATGAAGAAGTGGACCTACCAGTCAGGAGTTTCCGGCTTCTTCGAATGTCCTGATCTTTTTGAATTACCTGTCGAGGGTCAACCGGGTGTCTCAAAATGGGTGATGTATGATGCGAGCGGGCGGTATGTGCTGGGAAGTTTTGATGGGAAAAAGTTTACAGTTGATCAGCCCTTCAGGGATTATGTTTCTGGCAGACGCAACTATTATGCTGCCCAGACTTTCAATAATTCTCCGGATGGAAGACGGGTGCAGATAGGATGGGTCACCCTTGATTTTCCGGGAATGCCATTCACTCAGGGGCAAAGTTTTCCGACGGAGCTGAAACTTAGAAAAACTTATGATGGTATTCGCCTGACTCCCACACCCATTAAAGAGATTACTACATTATATAAAACCAGCCAATTGGTTCAAGACAAGGTTGTAACACCCGGGAATAGTGCAAGTATCGCTGTGAACACGGATGCGCCTATACATGTTATTGCCGAAATTGAGCAGGGTGACGCTCCGGTTACATTAAGTATTCTCGGTTATGAATTAAGGTATGATAATGAATGGCAGTTTTCTGCTATACCGCCACCGGTCCCGGGAGCGCCGGCCGCACCGGCAGCTGGACCTTTTGGCGCAGGGGCAGGAATGACTGCAAACAATACACCTGTAAAATATGTCAATACCAAAGCTACTTTAAAAATTGAGGCTATCCGTGATAAAAATATTTTGGAAGTCTACGTAAATGATGGTGAGTTATACTATGTAACGGAGATTACAGGAACAAACACCGACAAAGTTGAAGCTCTTGTCTCGGTGCCGACACGCATGGGTTTCGGAGGAGGAGGTGCAGCAACAGCAGCGCCCCGCAAATTCATCGTAAAGAAACTGGAAGTCCACGAGCTAAACTCTATCTGGCCTAATCGGAATTTCCTGCTATATTAGTATATCTAGTATAAACTAAATCAGGAGGTTTAAAAATGAAAAAGATTTTTTCAGTTTTCTTTATTATCTTAATTTGCCAGGGGCTTTCAATGGCTCAACAAGCCAAACCAATTGTAAACGAATTAACCGGCAATATAAGTTTTAATGTTTCCAATCCGTTTGGTGGAGTCAGTATAGCTGAAATTAGTATCGGTGACGGAGGTACCGGTCCTTATAAAGCAGTTATGACAGGAGACACATCCCTAACCACACATACTATTTACAGGCCTACTGACCTGAATCTTTTTGGTATAAAAGAAAAACTACCTATTATCGTGTGGGGAAACGGAGCTTGTAAAAATGGTTCCGCTGAAGTCAGGAATTTACTTTCTGAAATTGCATCACATGGATTTCTGGTTATCGCCGTGGGACCTTTAAAATATTCGATATTCGATGTTGATCAGAATAACAGAAGCATGTCTGATCCTAAATCCATGACTGCTGCCATTGACTGGGCCATTGCACAGAACAGTCAAAAAGGGAGCCCCTTATTTGGTAAAATTGAAGTGAGCAAGGTTGCTGCCATGGGACAATCCTGTGGTGGCCTTATGGCTATGGCTGTTGCCGGCGACCCCCGAATAACTACAATTGTGATGTGGAACAGTGGATTATTTACAACACCGCCGACACTTCCAAATGCAGATAACCAGAATTCAGGTTCTTCTCCCAGAATGGTGATACCAATGGTACCAAAATCGGAACTGAAAAAGTTGCATTGCTCAGTAGCATATCTTAACGGAGGCGAGTATGATATTGCCTCAATAAATGCAGCGGATGACTATGCTTTGATTGATAACGTACCGGCAATACAAGCAAATTATGATTTCACCGAAAAAGTTAAAGAAACCGGTTTTAAAGGGGTGGGCCACTACCCTGCCACATACCGGGAACCAAACGGTGGTGATTTTGGGAAAGCCGGTGTAGCATGGCTTAAATGGCAGCTCAAAGGAGACCAGGAAGCTGCAAAAATGTTTACCGGAAAAAATCCCGGGTTGCTAAATAATAAACATTGGACCCTGGCTAAGAAAAATATTGATTAATTCAGTTTAGTCGTATCAATGTGGACGGATTGTCTGATCCTCCGATTTATAAAAACGATACAATGGACGGATGTTGAACTTAGATTTTAAAATGTAAATAATAAATAGATAAAATAATGAAAAGACAAACAGTTACTATCTTATGGATTATCCCGTTTTTGCTTGGATCTTATATATCATACGGACAGGCTGATAAACCACCTTATATTTCGGCTGTTTCAAAATATACTTTTTCTAAAACACTAATCGGGCAGGAACAGGAGATTAAAGCCAATCCAATGGTTGAGCATTTTGCTGATTCACGCAAAAAACTGTCCACCGATCGTTATCGTCCGATTTATCATTTTTGTGGTCCGGAAGGTCGGATAGGAGATCCTAATGGATTATGTTTCTGGCAGGGCAACTGGCATCTTTTCTATCAGGCTTTTCCGACTGAAGACCGACGTCAGCACTGGGGCCATGCGATCAGCACCGATTTAATTCACTGGAAGGACCTTCCCTACGCAATTTATCCCAGTCCGGAACGAGCAGTTTTTTCGGGTTCTGCATTAGTTGAAGATAACCGAGTAATTGCCATGTACCACGGAGCAGGTGCTGGTAATATAGTCGCTGTTTCCGATGATCCTTTGCTCCTGAATTGGGAGAAAGTTACCGGCAATGCTGTTATCCCAACGAGAAGTACCACAGGTTTCCCGCTGCCTTACAGTGTATTCGATCCTTGCATCTGGAAGAGAGACAGTATTTATTATGCTTTATCTGCAGGTAAAACAATTGCCCCCGGTGGCATGCCTGCAGGTGCAGTCTATCTTTTCAGGTCTAAAGATCTGAAAAAGTGGGAATATATGCATCAGTTTGTGGAGGGAGACAGGTTTTCAATGGTAGGAGATGATTTCGCATGCCCCTATTTCTGGCCAATTGGTGATCGGTATATTATGTATTTCTTCAGCCATATGAGTGGCGGGCAGTTTTTATTGGGAGATTATGATACTAAGGACAATAAATTTCGGGTTACGAGTGGGTCCGGTCATGGCGGTATAGGACCACCATCAGCCGCTCCTGATGGGAAAGGTGGAGTCATATTAGTTGCCAGCTGTGGCGGGGGATATACGATTCCAAGACGCGTGACACTCATCGGTAAGGATGAAGTTGGTCAGGAGCCGGTAGTTGATGTAGCTTCCCTTCGCTTTGATGTTAAACATATAGGACCAATGAAACTTCCAGGAAACCAGGAAATAGTTTTGAAAGGTATTAGTGGAAATGCTATAGAAATTTCAGCTGAAATTGATATGAAGAATTCTCAAATAATCGAAATGAATGTATTACGATCACCCAAAAAAGAGGAGTACACTCGTATCATTGTATATAAAGGAAAAGGTTACAACGGAAAGGGGCTGAGTTACATTTCAGGGCCTGAAACTGCACTTATGCCCGCGGACCTGGTCCCCTTATTCACAGAAGGGAAGCTCGATGCGCAACGGCCCCCCCGGCCTCCTTCATCCAGTCTGATATCGATTGAAACCACCTTTTCATCATCACTTCCTGATGCTTATTTTAGTGCACCACTAACATTGCCATTTTTTTTGAACGCTGGGGAAACAGTTAAGCTTCGAATCTTTATCGATAAAAGTGTGGTTGAAGTTTTTGTGAATGGCAAACAAGCCCTTACAGCAAGCGTCAGGCCAAGCCGTGATGATAGCATTGGTGTCTCCATAAGATCCCAGGTACAAGAAGCAGAAATTATCTCTCTTGATGCATGGCAGATGAAGAGTATTTATTAATAGAAGATACTTTTACACTTTAATATGATGTAATATGAAAAAAGCAATTAAAATATTCGTTGCCATCTTGATAATGATGGTTAATTCGGGTTTAGTAGTTAACCTTTCAGGACAAGCTACCGATAAATTACCGAGAAGTACTTCTGAATCAGAAGGAGTATCTTCTTCAGGAATAATCGATT
>CAZLCF010000051.1:0-15302 GCA_964557905.1 uncultured Rikenellaceae bacterium
TGAGATATAAAAGAACCGCAAACGATGACTGGGTGGCAACAAGGGAAAGAGGAGACACTATTCGGCTTGTAGGTTTGAGTGTCAAAAAGGGACTGGTTCCGGATGTTCGCGGAATGAGCCTGAGGGATGCAGTCTTCCTTCTTGAAAATTCGGGTTACAGGGTAAGATACAACGGGAAAGGCAGGGTGTTCAGGCAATCACCTGCCCATGGAGCAAGATATTTTGAGGGACAAATAGTCTCTCTTGAACTGAATATGTGATATTATGCAGCTGGAAAAAATACTGGCAGGAATTGATATTGTTTCTTTTTCGGGAGATAAGAAAAGGAACATTGAAAATATAGTATTTGACTCGCGTAATGTCACAGCAAATTCATTGTTTGTCGCAGTAAAGGGATCAAAGAGCGACGGGCATGACTATATAAAAAGTGCACTGGGATCAGGTGCTTCAGCAATCCTGTGTGAAACCCTTCCTGCTAATCCTGATAAAAAAGTATGCTGGATAAAGACAGGCGATTCAGCCAAAGCCCTGGGACAGGCATCATCCAACTTTTATGGCAGGCCATCATCGTCATTGAAGCTTGTCGGAGTGACAGGCACCAACGGTAAAACAACCATTGCCACCCTTCTCTACAGGATGTTCACCGGGCTTGGCTATAAATGCGGCTTGTTTTCAACAGTTTGCAATTATATTATTGATAACGAACTGCCGGCCACGCATACCACTCCGGATCCTGTTCAGCTTAACAGGTTACTGGCGAAAATGAAAACGGCAGGATGTAATTATGCCTTTATGGAGGTGAGCTCACATTCGGCTGATCAGCAACGGATTGCGGGACTTGAATTTGTCGGCGCCATATATACCAACCTGACGCATGATCATCTCGATTATCACAAGACCTTCAATAATTACCTGGCAGCTAAAAAGAGCTGGTTTGACTCGTTGCCGGGGAAAGCGTTTGCGCTTGTTAATGCTGATGACAAAAATGGCATGGTGATGCTTCAGAACTGCAAAGCCCATCCTTATACATTTTCCATAAGGGGAATGGCAGATTTCAGATGCGGGATCATTGAGCAGAGCTTTGAAGGCATGGGACTTAAAATAATGGGAGAGGAGGTCTGGACAAGATTTATTGGTGATTATAATGCCTCAAATCTCCTTGCTGTCTGCGCTGCCTCAGAGCTTTTGGGTGCAGACAGGAAGGAGATACTTACAGTTCTGAGCGGCCTTTCATCAGTTCCCGGACGGCTGGAACTAATCAGATCACCAGGGGGTATAACCGGGATTGTAGACTATGCACATACACCTGATGCTCTGTTGAATGTCATCGGAACATTGAATAAGATCAGATCCGGGAATATGCAGCTCATTACTGTTGTCGGCGCCGGAGGTGACCGTGACAGGACAAAAAGACCAAAGATGGCGGCTATTTCTGCAGAAGGCAGTACAAAGGTGATCCTTACCTCCGACAACCCGCGTACTGAAGATCCTGAAAAAATACTTGATGACCTGGAGGAGGGAATAACCCGCGAACTGAAAAATAAAACAGTAAGGATCACTGACAGGCGTGAAGCAATAAGAACTGCAGTAATAATGGCTGCTCCCGGTGATGTAATACTGGTAGCAGGAAAGGGGCATGAACCCTACCAGGAGATAAACGGAGTGAAACACCATTTTGATGACAGGGAGGAACTTAAAAAAGCTCTGTCGCAGAAATAAAATACAAAACAATGCTTTACTATCTGTTTGAATATCTTGACAAGCTTAATGTTCCCGGAGCAGGGGTATTTGCATATATCTCCTTCAGGTCGGCGGCCGCGGTAATCACATCCCTTTTCATCTCGCTGATGATCGGTAAAAGAATAATCCGCTTCCTTCAGAAAAAGCAGGCTGGTGAAGTTATAAGGGATCTGGGACTGGAAGGCCAGTCCCGGAAACAGGGAACTCCTTCAATGGGAGGGCTTATCATACTCGCATCAATCCTTATCCCTACGCTTCTATTCGCCAAACTGGATAATGTTTATGTGCTCCTCATGCTCCTTACTACCATCTGGCTTGGATCGATAGGCTTTGTTGATGATTACATTAAAATATTTAAAAAAAATAAGGAGGGCCTGGCCGGACGTTTCAAAATAGCCGGACAGATCGGATTGGGACTAATTGTTGGTCTTACCCTGTTTTTAAGTGATGATGTAATGATCAGGGAAAATGTAAGCATCTCTGACCTGACTGAAAGGGAGAAAATTGAGATGCTTGATCCTTCACAACCCATACCGTCAGAGGTTGAGATTTCAATGGAAAGAAAATCAACAAAAACAACTATCCCCTTTGTAAAAGACAATGAATTTGACTATTCGTGGCTTGTTGCCTTCATTGATAAAGATCACAGGCAGCTTTGGACATGGCTGGTTTTTGTCCTGATCGCTATCTTCATTCTTACAGCAGTGTCAAACGGAGCTAACCTGACCGACGGGCTTGATGGCCTGGCTACAGGCACTTCCGCAATAATCGGTGCAGCGCTTGGAATACTGGCGTATGTTTCAAGTAATATCATTTACGCCGATTACCTTAATATCATGTTTATACCGCAGACAGAGGAGCTGGTAATCTATGCCGCAGCATTTATGGGAGCCACCATAGGTTTTTTGTGGTACAACTCATATCCGGCACAGGTATTTATGGGTGACACCGGCAGCCTTGCACTTGGAGGGATCATTGCCGTATTTGCGATCGTCATAAGAAAAGAGCTTCTGATCCCGATACTGTGCGGGATATTTCTGGTTGAAAACCTTTCTGTGGTGATTCAGGTCGGGTGGTTTAAACGAACCAGAAGAAAATACGGGGTTGGAAGGAGAATATTCCTGATGGCTCCGCTTCACCATCATTACCAGAAAAAAGGATACCCGGAACCGAAAATTGTTACGCGGTTCTGGATAGTGGCAATAATACTGGCAGTAATAAGCATAGTGACGCTGAAGATAAGATAGTTGAATGAAAAAGAAAATTGTAATACTGGGAGCCGGGGAAAGCGGTGTGGGTTCAGCAATTCTTGCACTGAAGAAGGGATTTAATGTATTCGTATCAGATAATGGTCCCGTGAAGAAAAAATACAGTGATATCCTTGACACGCATAAAATAAGGTGGGAACAGGGCAAACATACTGAAAAGGAGATACTTACAGCTGATGAAGTGATAAAAAGCCCCGGTATCCATGAAGATGCTCCTGTGATCATTAAGCTTCATAAAAAGGGCATACCGGTAATTTCTGAAATTGAATTTGCCGGCAGGTATGCAAAAGGCATCAAGATATGTGTTACCGGGAGCAACGGAAAGACTACAGTTACAAATCTCATCTATCATATTCTTAAAAAGGCAGGAAAGAATGCTGCAATGACCGGAAATGTTGGGAACAGCTTTGCCATGGCTGTGGCTGAAGGCTCGTACGATTATTATGTGATAGAACTGAGCAGCTTCCAGCTTGACGGGATGTACAAATTCAAGGCAGAAATTGCTATTCTCATGAATATCACACCCGATCACCTCAACAGGTACGGGTATAACCTTCAGAATTATATCGATTCAAAATTCAGGATCACCCAAAACCAGAAAAAATCGGATTTCCTTATTTACTGGGCGGATGATCCTGTTATAAAAGCTGAATTGTCGAAAAAGAAATTTGGCATGACACTCCTTCCTTTTTCCGATACATCAAAGAAAAATATGGTTGCTTACATCGAAGACAATGAATTAATAATTGATTACCAACATAAAACCAACCTTATGACTATCCATGAACTCGCGTTAAAAGGCCGTCACAACATCTACAATTCTATGGCAGCGGCAATTGCAGGTAAAGTACTGAATATCCGAAAGGAAGTGATCAGGGAAAGCCTCGCTGATTTTCAGGGAGTTGAACACCGCCTCGAACCGGTGATCAAGGTAAGCGGCATTAACTTCATCAATGATTCAAAAGCAACAAATGTCAACTCAACATGGTATGCGCTTGAATGTATGGAAACTAATGTGATCTGGATTGTCGGAGGCATAGATAAAGGGAATGATTATTCAGAATTATTCCCGATAGTGAAGCAAAAGGTCAGGGCCATAGTGTGCCTGGGAAAGGATAACAATAAGATAATGGAGGCTTTCAGGGACAGGGTCCCGACAATAGTCGAAACAACCTCGATGGAGGAAGCAGTCAGGTCTTCATATTACCTGGCAAAAAAGGGAGAAACCGTGCTGTTATCCCCTGCCTGTGCCAGTTTCGACCTGTTCAACAATTATGAGGACAGGGGCAGACAGTTTAAGGCAGCAGTCCGTAATCTTTAAAAACATTTTTGATGCAAAACGGCTGGCTTACAAAGACATTTAAAGGTGACAGGGCTATATGGGGTTTGGTAGTTCTTTTTATGGTCTATTCCCTGTTGTCGGTCTACAGTTCATCGGTAGGAATTGCATTTAAGAACTTTGAAGGCAACACGACCTATTTCCTCCGAAGCCAGTTCATTATGCTTATTCTCGGTCTTGCCATAATTATAGTGGTCCATTACCTGCCTTACAGGATCTATTCGGCAATGGCCGGAATTATTTTAATCGGTGCGGCAGGACTTCTCGTCCTTACGCTTATTTTTGGCACCAAGGTGAATGAAGCAACCCGCTGGCTGGTGATACCGGGGACGGATTTCCGTCTTCAAACCTCTGACGTTGCCAAGGTAGCTCTTGTGCTGTACCTTGCCAGGACCCTTTCAAAATACCAGAATGAGCTTGGTAATTTCATGCTGGTGACAAAATATCTCATCGTCCCAGTTGCCATAATCTGCGCACTAATAATGCCTGAAAACCTCTCAACGGCCATGATGATCTTCATGATCAGCATGATAATATTGTATATAGGAAGAGTGCCATTTAAATTCCTTCTGGCATACGTTGGAATGGCAGTGATCGGAGTGGTTCTCTTTGCACTGGTGCTTACTGTGGTCACGAAGGATAACAGGGTTGAGGTATGGAAGAACAGGATTGAAAATTTCTTTTCGGCTGAAAGCAATGAAGATGAGGATTATCAGTCGAATCAGGCGAAAATTGCCATCTCAACAGGCGGACTGTTCGGAAAGGCACCGGGCAGGAGCACACAGAGAAACATGCTCCCGCA
Organism: uncultured Rikenellaceae bacterium; assembly: GCA_964557905.1. Classification (GTDB taxonomy): domain Bacteria; phylum Bacteroidota; class Bacteroidia; order Bacteroidales; family VadinHA17; genus LD21. The sequence continues at coordinate 5,150 of CAZLCF010000051.1, forward strand.
ATCAAACTCCGATTTCATTTTCGCAATAATAATTGAAGAATATGGATTGCTGCTTGGTGCATTTCCATTGGTCCTCGCCTACATGATATTGCTGTTCAGGGCGATTACAATTGCTAAAAAATGTGAGACAGCATTCCCGGCATTTATGGTGCTGGGACTGACAGTTATGATAGTGGTCCAGGCAATGCTGAATATGCTGGTGGCTGTCGGATTATTCCCGGTAACGGGTCAGACTCTTCCGATGGTGAGCTGGGGCAGAACATCTGTACTCGTGATGAGCTTTTCGATAGGAGCGATATTGAGTGTCAGCAGGGTTGTTAATGCCAGGATCAGAAAAGAAGAATTAACCGAGGAAGAGATCTCTGATGAAGGAGAAAAAATATATGAGCCTGCAAAAACATAAAAGGATCATAATAAGCGGCGGAGGAACCGGGGGGCATATTTTCCCGGCTATCTCAATTGCCAATGCTCTCAGGAGGATGGATCCCGGGACAGAGATTCTTTTTGTCGGCGCCGAAGGAAGAATGGAAATGGAAAAAGTTCCGTCTGCGGGGTACAAAATAAAAGGACTGCCCGTGGCAGGATTCTACAGAAGCTTTACGCCAAAGAATTTAGTCGTGCTGTATAAACTTGTAAAAAGTCTGTTCCTGGCAAAAGGTATAATCAGGGATTTCAAGCCTGATGTCGTTGTTGGTGTTGGCAGCTATGCAAGCGGTCCTGTACTGCGACAAGCCGGAAGAATGGGAATTCCCACGCTTATACAGGAGCAAAACAGCTACGCCGGGGTTACCAACAAACTGCTCGCCAGGAAAGCTTCAGTGATATGCGTTGCTTATGACGGCATGGAAAAATATTTTCCATCGGAAAAAATAGTCAGGACAGGAAATCCGGTACGTCAAACCTATGACAATCTTGACATTCTGCATAATGAGGCACTCTCATTTTTTAAGCTTGATAGAGACTCTCCAGTGATACTTGTCCTCGGCGGCTCTCTTGGCGCCGGGACAATCAATAAAAGTCTCTCGGTGAATATTCAGAAGATGACAGATTCGGGATACCAGTGGTTATGGCAGTCGGGGAAGCTTTACTACGAAAATGTAAATGCACTCGTGAATCTCTCCTCATGCAAAGCTATTTTGGTACATGATTTCATTAACAGGATGGATTATGCATTTGCTGCGGCAGATATAATTGTATCAAGGGCTGGAGCAGGTACCATTTCTGAATTATGCCTTGTCGGGAAACCGGTGATCCTCGTTCCTTCACCAAATGTTGCTGAAGATCACCAGACTAGAAATGCCGAAGCCCTTTGCAAAAGAGATGCCGCGGTCATGGTTCATGATAGTGAGGCATTAAATAACCTTGTGGATGAAGCAATTAGACTGGTTTCAGACAAGAAACGAAGATCAGTTCTGTCGGAAAATATAAAAGCTATGGCTGACAGGGAAGCTGATGTAAGGATAGCAAATGAAATATTGAAATTGGCAGGTAAATGATTGATTTCAACGGCATAGAAGGATTTTATTTTGTCGGGATCGGAGGGATCGGCATGAGCGCCCTTGCTTTATATTTCAACAGGGGAGGATATACAATTGCAGGTTATGACAGGTCATCAGGCAAAATAACCGATACTCTTGCCGGGTCAGGCTGTAATATTTCATTTAAGGATGAAATAGCCGGAATACCTTCACTTTTTAAGGAAATAAAAAACAGGGGAAAAGTCCTCATTGTCTATACTCCTGCCATACCTTCTGAAAGCTGCATCCTGAACTTTTTCAGGAACAACGGATACAGGCTCTATAAAAGATCTGAGGTGCTGGGGGAGATATCTTCAAAAACTGATACAATAGCGGTAGCAGGTACACACGGAAAGACGACAGTTTCCACAATGATTGCATTTTTGCTTAAGCAGTCACATGTCGATTGTTCAGCCTTCCTGGGTGGAATATCAAAGAATTATGATTCAAACCTGCTGACCGGGGAAGGAAGGTACACAGTGATGGAAGCAGATGAATATGACAGATCATTTCACCGGCTCAGCCCGTTAATGGCAGTTGTCACTTCCGTTGATGCCGATCATCTGGATATCTATGGTGATCATAAGACAATGATCGCGGCATATAATGAATTCTGTGGTAAGATAAAGGCGGGAGGCACACTTCTCATTAACAGCCGGATAATAAAGGATATCATATGTCCTGCGGGTGTTACTTGTCTTACATACGGACAAGATCCAGATGCTGATTTCAGAAGCTATGATATTGAGCATACCGGAGATTTTTACAGGTTCAGCATTAAAACACCCGGTGGAACAATAAATGATCTTCATTTCCCATTTCCAGGTATCATAAACATAGAAAATATGACAGCCGCAATTGCAATTGCATTGAAATGCGGTGTTAAGGAAGATGAGATCCGGAAAGAGATAATCCTTTTCCGCGGTGTAAAGAGGAGATTTGATATAAGGATAAACCTTCCGGGTATTGCGTATGTTGATGATTATGCCCATCATCCTGAGGAGATCAAAGCCTGTATAATGTCGCTGCGTGAATATTTCAGGGGGAGAAAAATAACGGGGATATTCCAACCGCATCTTTTCTCCCGGACTCTCGATCATGCAGAAGGCTTTGCAGCAATACTCGATAAACTGGATGAAGTCATCCTGCTTCCGATTTATCCGGCACGTGAAAAGCCGATCCCGGGAGTGTCGTCTGAACTGATCCTGAGTAAAATGAGGCTTGAAAGGAAAAGTTTGATACAGATGAGTGAAATACCTGAAAAGCTGGATATAAAAAAGCTTGATGTACTGGTCACTATAGGTGCAGGAGATATTGACAGGCTGGTAGAACCCATTGAGGAGAAGATTAAAAGGGAGGCAGGACGATGAAGAAGCTAATGCAGATAATGTTATTGATCCCCGTATTATACATGATAATACTTCCATTCTTTCTTTCAGCCTCAGCAAACTCCAGGCCTTGCAGCAGAATATCGATAAATATTGTCGATTCATCTGATTATCATTTTGTTACGAAAGGGCAGCTTTTAAATCTCGTTTATGGAAATGGTGGCAGCATTATCGGAAAGCCGGTGAAAAATGTAGAAGTTCCTGATATAGAGAGCAGGATAAACGCCCTGAGGGAATTAAGGGAGGCAGAAGTTTATGCCTCAATTGACGGCACTTTACATGTGTATATCGATCAGCGCAATCCTGTAATGAGAGTCATGCCCGCTGAAGGAGGTGATTTTTTCATTGATGAAGAAGGCTTTGTTTTCAGAAGAAGGAATCTTTATACTCCCAGGCTCCACATAATAGAGGGGAATATAAATATTACCCCGGCTATGCTTGACAGCGTCAGCATTCTTGATACAAGCATAAAGAATACAATCCTCAAGGATGTTTATCATTTTGTGAATTACATAGACGGCAATAGTTTCTGGTCGGCCCAGATTGACCAGATCTATGTTGATGGAAGGAATGAAATAGACCTTATACCACGGGTGGGGAACCATACCATTCACCTCGGGACATTTGAAAATTACAGGGACAAGCTGAAAAACCTCGGAGCTTTTTATGATAAGGTGCTTCCTGAAGTAGGATGGAATAAATATTCTGTTATAAACCTTGAATTCAGGGATCAGATAGTATGCAGGAAAAGACAATGACAAACCATATCTAAATCATATGAGCAAAAAAGAACAGTATGTAGCAGCTATCGACATCGGAACTACAAAAATTGTGGCTATTGTCGGTAAAAAGAACGAGAATGACAAGATAGAAATTCTCGGGTTGAGCAAGGCTCTTTCCAAAGGTGTAAAGAGAGGCGTTGTAATGAATATTGAAGAGACGGTAAATGCGATCCGGACTACCGTGGAGGATGTGCAGAAAAGATCAGGTATCCTGTTCTCGGAAGTCTTTGTCGGCATTGCAGGTCAACACATTAAAAGTATGAAGAACCGAGGATATATTATGCGTGATTCCTACGATGATGAAATCAAAAAAGAAGAGGTTTTCAGGCTTATCGAGGATATGCATAAGATCCATATTGATATCGGTGAGGAGATAATACATGTCATCCCGCAGAATTTCATTGTTGACAATGAGACTGGGGTTAAGAATCCGATAGGCATGTGCGGCAGGAGACTTGAAGCCAATTTTCATATTGTTATCGGACAGGTTGCAGCTGCCAAGAACATCGAAAAGTGTATCAGGAAAGCCGGTCTGGCAGTGAAGGATATGATACTTGAGCCTCTGGCATCATCAGATGCCGTCCTTACGGAGGATGAAAAGGAGGCGGGAGTGGTGCTGGTTGATATCGGAGGCGGCACAACGGACCTGGCTGTTTATTATGATAATATCATTCGTCATACGGCAGTGATACCCCTTGGAGGGAATGTTGTGACAAAGGATATCAAGGAAGGCTGTGCAATTTTGCTGCGGCACGCAGAGCAGTTAAAGATCCAGTATGGATCGGCCCTTGGTGATATAGCACCCGAGGACAAGGTAGTGTCGATACCCGGCATCAGCGGCAGAGATCCAAAAGAGATCTCTTTCAAGAGCCTTGCGTATATAATACAATCAAGGATGGAAGAGATAATTGATTTTGTCAATTTCGAAATACAGAATTCAGGCTATGCCGATAAACTTGCCGCAGGTGTTGTGATTACCGGTGGAGGAGCCATGCTGAGACACCTTCCTCAGCTGATGAAATTCAAGACTGCCATGGATGTCAGGCTCGGGTTGCCGAATGAACACCTGACCGGAACCAGCAGGAGTGAGATAAATCAGCCAATGTACGCAACAAGCGTCGGTTTGATAATGCGGGGTTTCGAATATCTTGAAACCTATAAGCAATCTTTCAGCATAGGTCCGAAAAATGAATATGTAAGGCCTAAGGTTGAAGTTGCTGAAGAAATGGAAACAGATTCGGACGACGGGTCTGTTGAATATCCGCAGACACAAAAAACTACCCTGGCCGAAAAGATCAGGTTAGCGATGCAGAAAATGTTTGAGGTTGAAGATCAGCCAATTAACTGATAGAATTTAAATATGGTTGTGTTATAAAACAATTTACTGTTCCAAAACAATAAAAATTAATACTATGTCAGACGATATAATGAACTTTGATCTCCCTGTTGAAAGATCGTCGATAATAAAAGTCCTTGGAATTGGCGGCGGCGGCAATAATGCTGTTAATCATATGTTCGAAAAAGGTATCAGGGACGTGAATTTTGTAGTCTGCAATACTGACCATCAGGCGCTTGCAAGCAGCCCGGTCCCGATAAAAGTTCAGATCGGTGAAGCGCTGACTGAAGGAATGGGAGCCGGAAGCCAGCCGGAGAAAGGCAAAAAAGCAGCCCTGGAAAACCTGGAAAACGTAATGGATGCCCTGGCCGGCAACACAAGGATGGTATTCATAACGACAGGAATGGGCGGAGGCACAGGTACAGGTGCAATACCGGTAATTGCAAAAGCCTGCAAGAAGGCGGGTCTGCTTACCATAGCCGTAGTCACAATTCCATTCAAATCTGAAGGCAAGGTTCGAATCAGGTATGCAATAGACGGCATAACTGAGCTGAAAGACCATGTCGATTCGCTTCTTGTGATAAACAATGAGAAACTAAGGGAGATCTACGGCAATCAGGGAGTCTCCACTGCATTCGCGAAAGCTGATGATGTGCTGACAACAGCAGTTAAAGGAATTGCTGAAATAATTACTGTTGCCGGTTATATCAATGTTGATTTTGCCGATGTTGAGACTGTTATGAAGAATTCCGGGGTAGCCATCATGGGTATGGGAATGGCTGCAGGAGAGAACAGGGCTATCCGCGCAATTGAAAACGCACTTGCCTCGCCTCTGCTTAATTCAAATGACATTACAGGCGCAAAAAGCATCCTTATCAATATCTCCTCCGGAAAAGGCGACCATGAGCTTACCATGGATGAGCTGGGTGAAATAACTGATTACATGTATGAGGTAGCCTCTGATGATGCATTGATAATCAGAGGTTTATCTCAGGATGACAGCCTTGGGGAAAATATCAGCGTTATTGTAATTGCCACAGGGTTTGAGGCCAACAGCATCTTCCAGCCTTACAAATCCAAAAAGCCAAAACAGGTTGAGATATTACAAAACAAAAATGCAATACCTCCTTCAATAAATCCTCAAAGAAACGACGAGACCTTCACTGTCCATGAAAAGGGGGAAAGTTCAATAATAACTGATTTTGAGGAGGAATCGCAGGGCGAACTTGATTTCGGAGCAGGGAATAGAGTTGGCAATAAGGGAATGGCGGAAAATGAAAATTTTGAAGATGATAAGGATAAATCCGGGGCGACATTGCGTAAAGTAAAACAAATGCAGAAGATCATGAAAAAGGAGGGGCTCTCCAACAAGACTATCGAAGAAAATATTGAGACTTTTGAAGATGTACCTGCTTATGTAAGAAGAAATATGCTGCTCGGGACACCGGATAAAACTTCAGAAAGCAAATTATCCAGGTTCACACTTACCACTGATGATGAGGAAGGGCCGGTATTAAGGGAGAATAATGCCTACCTGAACGATAATGTGGATTAAGCAGATGAAAGGGATAGTTCCCATATTATTGCTTTTTTCAGCTGTATCCGTATTATCTGCCCAGGACCAGGAACATTCGAAAGCGAAAACGATAAGACAATGGAACCTGTCAGCTGATTTCACAGAAGAAGTCCCAATTCCTTTTGATACCGTTTTTTCACTGTTCCACCGTTACAGGATCTCTGACAGATATTCACCGGTAAATGCATATCCGGGCAATTACGGACTGCCTTTGTACCAGATAAATTTCTTTGACCGAATTTTTGATCCGGATAAATTTCTTTATGCCAACTATTATCCTTTCATGTATCATCCCGGCAATGCCGTTTTTATGAATACACAGGTGCCGTTTACTGAGATGGTCTGGACTTATGGCGCTCCAAGGGAAACCTCAGAACAGACATTCAGGGTGCGTCATACACAGAATGTCAACAAGTTTTTTAATTTCGGACTTATTTATGATATTATCTACAGCCTTGGACAATACAATTTTCAGAGATCCGAGGACAAGACTTTTACTTTTTATTCATCCTACACCGGGCCAAAATACAAGGCTTATTTCGCAGCAGGGATCAATAGCATTACGTCGTATGAAAATGGCGGAATAACCGGAACAGAAGATCTGGGTCAAACCGATACCCGTGAAATGTCTGTAAATCTTGGAAGTCTTAATCTTGCAAGAAGCATACTGAAAAACCAGAATATCCTTCTTGTTCAGCGCTATACAATTGGCGGGCAATCTGCTGCGGCTGACAGTACCGATCAGAAAAATAAAGGATTCTTCGGCCTCAGCGGTACCTTTTCTCATATCCTGATCTGGGAAAATAATAAAAGAACCTATTCTGATAACTACCCTGGATCAGGCTTCTATGATTCGCTATACATAAGCAATTCAACAACATTTGATTCGCTTTATTCACGTGACCTGAAAAATACTATAAGGTTTGATTTCACAACAGATGAAACCCGAAAGTTCAGGCTTGGAGGAGGTGTGGGATTAAGAAATGAATTATTCCGTTACAGTCAGATCATTCCCACGCATGATACCAATTTTGCCGATACAGCCAGATGGAACAAAAGTAATAATGTACTGACCGGCCGGCTGTATAATAATATAGGGGGAAAATTCAGCTGGAATGCCAATGGCGAACTCTTCCTGACCGGTTACCGTGCAGGGGATTTCAAACTGACCGGGGAGATTATAAAATCATTCGAATGGAAGAAGGGAACTGCATCCTGGCTTATAAACGGTGGTATTATAAACAGGCAGCCATCATTCTGGTACGAACAATGGGGAGGAAATCATTTTGAGTGGAGCAATAATTTCAAGAAGGAATTCAGGGTCGACCTGGGAACGGGCTTTATTTATCCTGCCCTTAAAGCTGAAGTGAAGCTGAACTATGCTGTGATTGATAACTATACCGATTTCAATACTTTAGCGCTTCCTTCTCAATATGGAGAAGGATTATCAGTAATTGCACTAACGGCAAAAAAGGAATTCAGGGCCTGGAAATTCCATCTGACAGGTGATGTGATTGTTCAGAAAAGCAGCAATCCTGATATTCTTGACCTTCCTCTGATCACGGTCCGCTCGGCTGGATTCTTTGAACATCACTTCAGGTTCAAGCAGACCAACGGTAAGCTTTCCACTCAGATGGGGGCTGATGTCATATACCATACATTATATTATCCGTACTCATATATGCCCGCTACAGGTAGGTTCTTCAGGCAGGATCAGGAAAAAACAGGAAATTATCCTTTTATTAATGTTTTTCTTAACCTGAAGCTCAAAAGAACTCGGATTTTCGTTATGATGGATCATGTTAATTCGGGATTTATGGGTCAAAATTATTATTTGATACCGTCTTATCCAATGAATATCAGGATGTTACGTTATGGATTAGCCTGGACGTTCTATAATTAAAAAATTATTGTATCTTTGCACCCAATTTTTTGATTGGAAATATGTTTAACTAATTCAACATCTTTGATAAGAAAAATCGTTATCCTTCTTATATTTCTGGAAGCATTTTTGACTTCCTGTAACAAAACCCCGGACACTTCCATTAAAACTGATACTGTTTCCTTTGATCTTGACTCAATCCGGAGCAGAGGCAGACTTATTGCAGTTACAGATTTTAATTCAACGAATTATTTCATTTACAGGGGAGAACCGATGGGTTTTCACTACGAACTGCTTAAGGCATTTGCCGATTATCTCGGGATTGATCTTGAAATGATCACGGAAAATCATCTTGAACATGCATTTGATTTTCTGAACACGGGTAAAGCTGACCTTCTGGCTATCAGCCTGACAATTAATTCAACGCGCAAGAATGAAATCCTTTTTTCAATTCCTATTTATGAGACCAGGCAGGTTCTTGTACAGAGTAAACCACGCCACTGGCGCTATATGACAGCGGATGGACTGAATAAGAATCTGATCAGGAACCAGCTCGATCTGGCTCACATGACAGTATTTGTACAGGAAGGATCTTCGCATGCAGAACGCCTTAATTCGCTGGCTGGTGAGATTGGTGATTCAATTAATATAATTGAAGTACCATATGAAGCGGAACAGCTTATTCAGAATGTTGCCAGGGGCGAAATTCAATATGCAGTGGTCGATGAGAATGTAGCTATGGTAAACTCAACTTATTATCCTGATATTGACATAAATACACCTGTAAGCTTTCCGCAGAACATAGGCTGGGGATTAAGGAAGGAAAACTCCGAAATGCTCTTAAGGGAACTCAACCACTGGTTTGCTGCTTACAAAAAGACAGATTCCTATGCCTTGCTGTATGCAAAATATTTCAAGAATGAACGGTCAAGCAGGATGATCAAGAGTGATTATTATGCCCTCAATACAGGAAAAATATCACCGTGGGACGATCTCATAAAATCTGCAAGCAGTAATATTGACTGGGACTGGCGTTTGCTGGCATCACTGATATATCAGGAGTCGCGTTTTGATCCTGATGTAAGATCGTGGGCAGGTGCTTATGGGCTTATGCAGGTTATGCCTGTCACCGGAAAAAGCCTGGGGATTGATATAACTTCCTCACCCTCAAACAATATCAAGGCAGGTACAATATATATTAACCAGCTTCATTCAATATTTGATCCCAGGATAAAGGATGGACAGGAACGGATAAAATTCATCCTTGCAGCATACAATGCCGGACCCGGACACATTCTTGATGCCATGAGACTTGCAGATAAACATGGAATGGATCCCCAGGTATGGGATGGCAATGTTGCTGTATGGCTGCAGAAGAAATCTGATCCCCGGTACTATAATGATACCGTGGTGAAAAACGGATACTTCAGGGGTACGGAATCAGTTAATTTTGTCACGGAGATCCTGGACAGATTTGAACACTACAAGAATTTTATACCTGAGCAGGTCAGCCAGAATTATAAATGAGAAGACACAGGAGAAAGTATGAGATCAGTTCCCTGGTATTCTAGTCGTATCTTATCGCTTTTACCGGGGTAATACTGCTTATCAGCTTTGAAGGAACCAGGAGCATGAAAAGTATCGCTGCCATGGTACCTGCATTCAGCAGCAG